>CAYUJK010000003.1:12345-23226 GCA_964444895.1 uncultured Roseivirgaceae bacterium | reverse complement strand
AGAATTTGCCTGTCGGCTTCGGTGGCATTTTCTGTGTCGCCGTTGTATTTTTTCATGATGACCAGGGCATCTCTGAGGGCGGGAATTTCCTTGAATTGCCGCCTTACTTCTTCAATCATCGACATTGCCGCCCGGCCTACAGCGTTCATGGCCAGCGCGGAGAACACGAACGGAAGCATGCCGCCAATGAAGAGGCCGGCCATTACATTGGGCTTACTGATATTAATAGTAGTGATACCCGCCTGTTGCGTAAATGCAGCGAACAAAGCCAGGGCAGTGAGGGCAGCAGATCCGATGGCAAAGCCTTTACCGATAGCCGCGGTAGTGTTTCCTACGGCATCAAGTTTATCGGTTCTTTTTCGCACTTCCTTGGGGAGTTTAGACATTTCGGCTATCCCGCCGGCATTATCAGAAATCGGTCCGTAGGCGTCTACGGCCAGCTGTATGCCGGTATTGGCAAGCATACCCACGGCCGCAATAGCAATACCATAGAGTCCTGCAAAGTGAAACGAGATCAGAATTGCCGCCACAATAAGAATAATGGGAATAGCGGTAGACATCATACCCACGCCTAAACCGGAGATAATGTTGGTGGCGTATCCGGTAAGGGACTGTTTCACAATCGAACGCACAGGAGGTGTGCCTGTGCCGGTATAAAACTCGGTGATCTGACCGATTCCCAAGCCTGCCACCAAACCAGCTATGGTAGCCCAGAAAACACCCATGGCGGTAATGATTTTGCCATCAGGTGTTGACCACGAAGCAGGCAGCATGTTTGTGATAATGAAATAGGAAATGATGATCATGATGATAGAAGACCCAAACTCGCCCATGTTCAGGGCTTTCTGAGGGTTTCCACCTTCTTTTACTTTCACGAAAAACGTCCCCAGTATCGAAACAAAAATTCCCGCACCAGCCAGCGTCAGAGGCAGTAATACAGCGCCGAGGCCGTTAAAGTGCCCGGCAAATTCCGGAAGCAAGACGAACGCTGCACCCAGTACCATTGTACCGATGATGGAGCCTACATACGATTCAAACAAGTCAGCACCCATACCGGCTACGTCGCCTACATTGTCGCCCACGTTGTCAGCGATAGTGGCGGGGTTCAGGGGGTGGTCTTCGGGGATACCGGCTTCCACTTTTCCTACCAGGTCGGCGCCTACGTCCGCAGCCTTGGTGTATATACCTCCACCTACACGCGCAAAAAACGCAATAGAGGAAGCTCCGAGCGAAAAGCCCGCCAATACGTTCAGTACCTTGTCGATGCCCCAATCTACTCCAATGATAGAGTTATAAAACAAAAAGAGTCCACTCAAGCCCAAAACTCCGAGCCCCACTACGCCCAGTCCCATCACAGAACCCCCTGCGAAGGCCACTTCCAGCGCTTTGCCGAGTGATGTACGGGCAGCATTTGTGGTACGTACGTTGGCTTTGGTGGCCACCTTCATTCCCATAAAGCCCGCAAGGCCAGAGCATAACGCCCCCACTATAAAAGATACCGCCACCAGGGCATTCGAGTTTACCTCGGTAGAGCCTTTAAATGCCAGCAGCACGGCTACCGAAATCACAAAAATAGAAAGGATCTTGTATTCGGCTTTTAAGAAGGCCATGGCCCCTACAGAGATGTGCTTGGCTATTTTGGCCATGGTGTCGTTGCCTACGTCCTGCTTCTTCACCCACGCAGTTTTCCAAAATACGAATAACAAGGCGATCACTCCCGAGACGGGCAAAATGTACTCTATGTTTTCCATAAATTTCTTAGGATTTTATTTGGTAAAATTTGTAAAAAATGTGATTTAATTTGGTAAAACCCACAAAATTAAAGCGTTTTCTTCTGAAATGTTGGCTGCTTGTTAATATGTGGTTATCACAATATTATCATAAAGAAACATACAAACAAAGCAATTATTTACTGAAATAAGTTGAGATAACCTACCATGGTGCGCAGTGTTTCGGCTACCTTTTCTGCCAATGCATTATTTGCTCCCCTGCCTATCACATAGAGCGAAAACAGGAAATAAATGCCGAGCAGCCAGTAAGCCTGTACCTGGTTGATGATCTTCTTGAAGATATAGACAAAAAACGAAGCCACGGTGAGGACCAACAACAGCATCCTCAACTCGCTACTCTGCTCAATCGTTTCGGCATGCATGTGAATAGGGCCGTGCACCAGTGTGTATAAAAGGAGCGGAAAGCCCAGCGCAAAGCAGATATCGAAAATATTGCTGCCCAGCGCATTGGATATGGCATCATCGTAGTTGCCCTTTCTCGCATCTTTCATCGATAAAATGGTGTCGGGCACGCTGGTAGCAGCAGAAGCCAGGATCACCGCCACAAATAGGATGGGGATATTCAGCCCTTCAAAAGTGCCCAGGTATGGGATAGTATACTCTTTGCTTCCTATCCACTCGCAGGCCTGCACCAACATAAAACATACAATGGCTATTACGACTACCGATACGATCAGCAGTACCCAGGCATTCACGGCATTCAACTTTCTCTTTCCTATCACTACCCGCTCCAGATCGAAGGTAACCAGGGCTTTCAGGGTGCTGGTTTCCAGCAGCTTTTCTTCTACTATTTCGTATTGGTGGTACAAGTGCGGATGTGCCGGTCTTTTCATCGACTTGAACATGTACAAAAGATAAATCATGTAGATGATGATCAGCAAAGCGCCGTGCCACCAGTAAAGGGATGAGCCGCTGATGATCATGATAAAAAGCAGCTCGGCAATGATCAGCGACAGCCCATCGCGGACCAGTACTTTGCGAGATACTTTTATACTGGCTGCTACACCGGTATAGATGGCTACCAGGATTGAAAAGGCAGGGATGATCATGCCGTTAAAAATAGCGCTGCCCGCAGTGGTGCCAATGCCACCGGAAAATCCGTCGACGTCTTTCAGGTAAAACAAGAAAAAAATAGAAGTAAAAACCTCGGGCAAAGAACTGCCAATGGCATTTATCGTAGCGCCTCGTACGCCCTCCGACAAATTTCGGCCAATATAATCTGAGGCTAAGGAGAATCCATCACTTGCCCGCCAGATGATCAGGCAGCATATCACTACCAATACAATCGGAATTAATACCCCCATCAAAAGATCATACTAAAAGTTAATGCTCAAATAATGAACTAAATTAAAAGCATAATAAAACAAAAAATACTGTTTCTATGGTTAATGTAGACGATTTATTTTATTTGTGCACCAAACGAATTTCGTCCGCATTTGAAATCTTGGCTGTTTCCTTTCAGAATTCAGTTGTTGCCTCTAAATTACCTACAATAATAGGGTTTTTTTTGATGAAAAATATTACGCTTCAACAATTGTCGTTGAGAAATGGCCAGGACAAAGAAGATATCTGGGTGGCCTACAAGGGACTTGTTTATCAGCTAAACTCGTCCAGGCTTTGGCGTGCCGGCAAACACTACGAGCATTGGGCTGGTCAGGACCTTACTGAGGAGCTTAAAGATGCGCCGCACACCGAAAGAGTATTCGAAAAGTTTGTTCCCATTGGCAGATTGGTCTCCTAACATTTTGACCATAAGATAACACAAAAGTATAATCACCTGCCGTCATGCATGAGATAGAGCCTTTTTACCGCTGGATGAATTTCTACGATTCTTCGCAGGATGAGCGCTCTCCCTTTTTTGGGAAAGAGTATAACTACGACCTGTATTCCGAAGTGATCTACAACTATTACATCGATCCTGCCTGGGATTACATGGGTTCGGAAACCCTTTATATCAAAGTGCTTTATGCCGACTACGATAGAGAAGTAGCGGTTATCGAATTCATCGGTGAGTGGAACGACGCTATTTCCAACGACATCATGCTGCTGAAACGCAATGTCATAGATCACTTTTCATTGCATGGCATCCGGCATTTTGTTCTCATCGGAGAAAATGTGTTTAACTTCCACGGCTCAGACGACTGCTACTATGAAGAGTGGTTTGAAGACATCGAATACGGATGGATAGCCGCGCTGGGCTTCCGGGATTTTATTTTAGAAGAGTGGAAAAAGTATAATCTTGATTATTATATTAATTTTGGCGGCGGGTTGCAGATCGACAATTGGCGCACCTTCACTCCGCTCCGGCTGTTCGAACGCATCAACTCCATCATTGTAAAAAGATTAGAAGCGCATTAATTTTTCAAGCACTTGTTATACAAAGCCCTAATAAGACCGGTACTTTTCAACTTTACCCCGGAGAAAGCCCATCACATCGCTTTTCTTCTCATGAAGCTGCTCTTCAGGCTGCCGGGGCTATCGTGGTGCTCGGCAAAACTGTTTGAAGTAAAAGATGCGAGGCTGGAAAAGAATCTCTTTGGCATCAGGTTTCCCAATCCTGTGGGCCTTGCTGCCGGGCTCGACAAAAATGCGGAGCTTATCGATGGGTTTGCCCACCTGGGATTTGGTTTCGTAGAAATCGGCACGGTGACGCCCAAGCCGCAGCCCGGAAATCCAAAGCCCAGGCTATTCCGGGTGCCTGCTGACAGCGCACTCATCAACCGCATGGGCTTCAATAACGATGGTGCGGACCGAATAGCCAATAGGTTGAAAAAAGTGCGCACTAACGTGATTGTCGGTGGAAATATTGGTAAAAACAAGAGTACCCCAAACGATGAGGCGTACCGCGACTACGAAGTGTGCTTCGAAACGCTCTACGATCATGTCGACTATTTTGTGGTCAACGTGAGCTCGCCAAATACCCCGAACCTGCGTGAGCTTCAGGAAAAGGAGCCCCTAAAAAAGCTGCTTGAAAGAATCCAAATAAGAAACAAAAATAAAAAGAAGCCCAAACCCATTCTGCTGAAAATAGCACCTGATTTGAATGACGCCCAGCTTGACGACGTAATAGAAATTGCCGCGGCAGGAACAGTGGACGGAATCATTGCCGCCAATACTACTGTTTCAAGAAATGGATTGAAGACCCAGGCCGCCGAAATAGAGCGTATCGGTGGAGGCGGGCTCAGCGGCAGGCCCCTGGCAAAAAGGGCTACACACGTCATCCGGTATATTAAGCAAAAATCGGGAGGTAGCTTCCCTGTGATCGGGGTAGGAGGTATCCATTCGGCAGAAGACGCGCTGGAGAAAATAGAAGCCGGAGCGGATTTGATTCAGGTGTATACGGGTTTTATTTATGAGGGCCCTGCGCTGGTAAAAAAAATCAATAAAGCGCTGTTAAGATCGTTGAGAAACCATTAATTTTTACAATAAGTTCTGGTTAGCTTTGTGAGTTCATGGCAAAATCAAGAAACACATATAAAGAAGTAAAAGGAAAATCAAAAGAAAAACGCAGGTCGCCGCAGCTATCGTTTCGGTTTTTCCGTGACAGGCGATTTCACCTTAGCATGGGGTTTGTCCTTATGGGACTTGCCTTTTTTATGGTTACGGCCTTCATCTCTTATCTTTTTACCGGTACCAGCGACCAAAGCGTGGTGGAAACCTTTACCGAAACCGGCATCAGGGAAAGCGGCGTAGAGATCGACAACTGGTTTGGGCTTCTGGGCGCGGTAGTCTCTCATTTATTTATATTTAAGTGGTTTGGCATTTCATCTTTTATCATCCCGCCGCTGGCGTTTGTACTGGGCTATTATGTCGTTTTTCGTAAGGAACTCGTGTTGCTGAAGCGGGCATCGTATTTTTCGTTGTTTTTTCTTTTCTGGATCAGCACACTCATGGGGTACATCACACTTGATCCCCAAAGCCCGCTGGAGTTGGGCATCCTTTCCGGTGGGATAGGATTTGAGCTGGCCATGCTTTTCGAAGGGCTTTTCGGCTGGGCTACGTTCATAGTATTGCTATTGGCGCTGATCATCTTCGTGATTTTCTTTTTCGACATCACCCAGATACTGGGGTATTCCGGTGGAGCAGCGAAGGCCGCCGGGGCGTCGGCTTTAGAAGACGAAGAAACCCCCATGTCTGACGAAGAAATACTGGAGCAGGAAAGCTGGGTTTTTGAAACCAAGCAGCCAAACCGGCAGGAAAAAGTAAACCACAAGGCAAAAGATCTTGATCTTGACATCAGCGATTCGCATAGGTTAGTAGTTGAAGAAGGGACCGATAAGGCCGAACAACCAAAAGAAGAGAGCTTTTTTGAAACAATTGCGAATGATGATGGTCCGGAGTTTTTAGTTGGCGAGAGTGTAGAAGAGAAGAAATCAACTGAAATCCAAAACTATGACCCTACGCTTGACCTCAGTTCGTACCGGTACCCGGAAATAAGCTTAATGAAAGACTATGACGCCGGCCACATAAAGGTGACGAAGGAAGAGCTTGAGCAAAATAAAAACAACATCGTAGAAACACTGACCAACTTCAAAATTGGGATCAGCAGTATCAAAGCTACCATAGGACCTACCGTTACGCTCTACGAAATCATTCCCGATGCCGGGGTTAAAATTTCCAAGATCAAAAATCTCGAAGACGATATCGCGTTGAACCTGGCTGCACTTGGCATCAGGATTATTGCGCCCATACCCGGCAAGGGAACCATAGGAATAGAAGTGCCCAACAAAAACCGGGAAATGGTATCGATGCGCTCGGTGATCAGCACCGAGAAGTTTACCCAAAGCAATTACGAGTTGCCGGTGATACTGGGAAAAACGATATCCAACGAAGTGTATGTGACAGATCTGGCAAAAATGCCCCACCTGCTAATGGCAGGCGCTACCGGTCAGGGTAAGTCCGTAGGGCTGAATGTGATCCTGGCTTCGCTGGTTTACAAGAAACATCCAAGCCAGCTCAAGTTTGTGCTGGTAGACCCCAAGAAAGTGGAGCTGACGCTCTACAACAAACTGGAGCGCCACTTCCTGGCCACCCTGCCAGATAGCGAAGAAGCCATCATTACCGACACCAAAAAGGTAATCTACACCTTGAATTCGCTGTGTATTGAAATGGATGACAGGCTGTCGCTATTGAAGGAAGCAGGATGCCGGAACCTGAAGGAGTACAATAAGAAATTTGTGCAGCGAAACCTCAGCCCTGAGAAGGGGCACAGATATTTGCCTTATATTGTGCTGGTAATTGATGAGCTTGCAGACCTGATGGTTACGGCCGGCAAGGAAATAGAAACACCCATTGCCCGGCTGGCTGCGGTGGCAAGGGCCATTGGCATTCACCTGGTGCTGGCCACACAACGCCCGTCTGTGAACGTGATTACAGGGGTGATCAAGGCGAATTTCCCGGCACGAATGTCGTTCAGGGTAGCCTCAAAAATTGACTCTCGTACCATACTTGACGCCGGCGGTGCAGAACAACTCGTGGGCATGGGAGACATGTTATTTTCCCTTGGGTCTGAAATGGTGCGGCTTCAGTGTCCGTTTATCGATACCAATGAAGTGGAAGATATTTGTGAATTCGTAGGCAGCCAGCGAGGCTACGAATCGGCCTATATGCTTCCGGAATTCAGCGGCGATGACGAAGCGGGTGCTGGTGCTATTGACCTGGCCGACCGCGACAGTATGTTTGACGAGGCAGCGCGATTGATCGTAAGGCATCAGCAAGGCTCTACTTCGCTGATCCAGCGAAAGCTGAAGTTGGGATACAACAGGGCTGGCAGGCTGATTGATCAATTGGAGGCTGCGGGCATAGTGGGGCCGTTCGAGGGGAGCAAGGCCCGGGAGGTGTTGATCACCGATGAATATAGTTTGGAACAAAAATTGAATGAAATAGATCAGAACCATTAAAAGAGTTGCGGAATAGAGCCGGTATGGCAAATGCCGGAGACATCCGTATCTTTGAACATAAAACTAAATACAAATGAAAAGGATATTACCACTGTTACTGGCTGTTGTTTTTGGAAGTTCCGTATATGCTCAGCAAGACGATAAGGCGCGCAAGATACTCGACGATATGAGTAACAAATACCAAAGCCTCACAGCCTACAAAGTTAACTTCGTGAGTAAAATGGAAAACCGCGTGGAAAACATCAGCGAACAATACGGTGGCGAGATTACCGTGAAAGGAGACAAGTTCAAACTCGTTATTGGTGATCAGGAGGTATATAACAACGGCGAGACAGTGTGGACCTACTTCAAAGATGTGAATGAAGTGAACATTGACAACGTAAACCCCGACGATGGCGAGCTTTCGCCGGTAACGATCTACACAGGCTATAAAACAGGCTATAAATACCGGTTCGTGGAAGAAAAAAAGCAGGGTACCCGATCCTACAACGTGGTAGAACTGCAGCCAGAAGCCGGAACGCGGCAATTCGACGATCTGATAAAAATAAAACTGGAAATCGACAATGCGGATAATACCCTGAATTTCATGGAAATATTTGATAAATCCGGCTCGGTTTACTCCTACAAAATGAGCGGATTTTCACCTCAGTCGTCCATGAGCGATTCCGTTTTCGAATTTAGCGTATCCAAGCACCCCGGTGTAGAAGTTGTCGATTTACGATAATTCTCAGGGCTTGCTTAGCGAGGTGCTGCTGAATATTCTTTCACCGTATCTATAAAACATTTCACCTTGTCCGGGTCGATATCGGGGTACACCCCATGCCCGAGGTTAGCTATGTGTTTTTCCCTGCCAAAAGTGTCGATCATGGTTTTGGTTTCCTGTGCTATTACGTCGCGCGAAGCGTAGAGCACTGCGGGGTCCAGGTTGCCCTGGAGTGTCTTGTTGGGGATGAGTTTCCGGGTTTCGAGGATGTTCATGTTCCAGTCAAGGCCCACTACATCACATCTTGTCTGCCCCACTGCTTTACGAGAGGCAAGGGCGCCCTTGGCGAAAACAATCACTGGCACATCCGCAATAGCATCGCATATTTGGCTAATGTAGTGCAGGGAATACTGCTCGTAGTGCTTTTCGGGCAAAATACCCGCCCACGAGTCAAACACCTGTACAATATCTGCTCCCGCTTTCACCTGACTTTTGAGGTAATGAATAGTGCTGTCGGTAATCATTTGTAAAAGATGGTGAGACATTTCCGGTTCGGTATAGAGCATTTTTCGGGCCTTCGAAAACGTCTTGCTGCCGTGCCCCTCTACCATATAACAAAAAATTGTCCATGGCGCTCCTGCAAAACCAATCAATGGTACCCTGTCGTTCAATTCCTTCTTTGTGGCCTTGATCGCTTCGATCACGTAGCCCAGGCTGTCGTCATCGGCCGTCTTAAGCTTAGCGAGGTCTTTGCCTGAGGAGATGGTGTTTGGGAAGTAGGGGCCTTTCTTTTCGATCATCTCGTAGGGGAGGCCCATTGCCTCGGGAATTACCAGGATGTCCGAAAAAATAATGGCTGCATCTACGCCAAGTATGTCTACCGGCTGCAGCGTAACCTCCGCTGCCAGTTCCGGTGTTTTCACTAACTCAATAAACCCTGAGAGCCGCTCACGCACTTCACGGTATTCCTTGAGTATTCGTCCCGCTTGCCGCATTACCCACACCGGTGTTCTTTCTGTTTTTTCGCCTCGCGCTGCCCGCAGCAGCAGATCGTTTTTTAGCGCCATCCTTTAATATTTTGGCAAATATACTTCTATATTTGAAGCACAAAAAACAATACGATGAGCAAGCAGATTATTCTCTCCGAAAATGCACCTTCACCCATAGGGCCCTACAGCCAGGCAGTAATGGTTGGAAATATGTTGTATGTGTCCGGTCAGATTGCCCTTAACAGGGCAGGGAAGCTCCTTACAGGAGATATTACGAAAGAAACGCAACAGGTAATGAAGAATATCGAAGCCATCCTTGTGTCGGCAGGAATGGATTTCTCTCACGTAGTGAAATGCACCATTTTTATCCGAAATATGGCAGAGTTTTCTACGATTAACCATGCGTACGGAGAATTTTTCGGAAATAATCCACCAGCCCGTGAAACCGTGGAGGTGAGCCGGCTGCCGAAAGATGCTAATGTAGAAATATCGTGTATCGCCGCTAAATAATGTTTTATCCTACCCGAACAGAGACCCTTTCCTCGCCCTGGTCCCGTTCTGAAGTCAGGCGAAGGTTGACTGAAGCTATTACGCCACCCATCAACGAGTATGGCGAAGAAGGAAAAAAGTGGTTTAATGGCACCTGTGCGGAAGATGCATTTGAAATTTCACTCTTTTTAAAACGGCCCAACAATTACGTCCCAGTGATTTCCGGTCTAATGGAACCGGATGACGATGGCGGTACTATCATCCTCGTTAAGTACAACATGTTTCCGGCATCAAAAAATCTGCTCCTTTTCTGGACTGTACTCACCTTGCTTATCACGTTATTTTTTTCTATTCCGTATAGTTCTTATTCGTATGCGGCGATCTCATTCTCGGCTTGCTTTGTCAACTACCTGATCACGTACGAAAACTTTAAGATACAGGTACGAAAAAGCCGCCGGGCATTGGAAAAGGTACTGGCTTAAGGCCCGGCGGGCTTGTCATGATCTTGGTCCGAAATCCGATATCCGTCGTCTCAATAACTATATTTTTCTAAATTGCGACCTCATTTCAAAACACAAATAATTAATGGCCCAGGAAATCAGAGTCCGTTTTGCTCCAAGCCCTACAGGAGCCCTTCATATTGGCGGCGTGAGAACCGCTCTTTATAACTATCTATACGCCCGAAAAAATAAAGGAACTTTCATCCTCCGCATAGAGGATACCGATCAATCGCGGTTTGTGCCGGGAGCCGAAGATTACATAAGGGAATCGTTGGCATGGTTGGGCATCACACCTGATGAAGGCGTAGTAGAGGGAGGAGAATACGGCCCTTACCGCCAATCCGAAAGGAAAGATATTTATATGAAATATGCCCGGCAATTGCTGGATGAAGGGAATGCCTACTATGCATTTGATACGCCTGAAGAGCTGGATGCAATGCGCGAGCGACTCAAAGCAGCAAAGGTAGCCAACCCGGTTTACGACAGCATTACCCGCATGAGCATGAAAAA
>CAYUJK010000003.1:0-12245 GCA_964444895.1 uncultured Roseivirgaceae bacterium | reverse complement strand
TGGGAAGATTCCATGCCGCGCTTTGCCCATTTGCCACTTTTGCTCAAGCCGGACGGCAATGGAAAGCTAAGCAAAAGGGACGCTGACAAGAAGGGATACCCGGTATTTCCGCTCGACTGGACTGAGCCCGATTCCGGGGAATTCTCAATGGGATTCAGAGAGGCCGGCTATCTCCCCGATGCGCTGGTGAATTTTCTCGCGCTGCTGGGCTGGAACCCCGGGACGGAGCAAGAGCTGTTTTCCATGGGTGAGCTCATTGAATCGTTCAGCCTGGAAAGGATCAATAAGGCTGGAGCAAAGTTTGACATAGAAAAAGCGAAGTGGTTTAACCAACAATACATAAAGGCGAAAACCGATGCGGAGCTCGCAGGCTACTTATTGACTGCTCTTAAAGACACAACCCACACGTGTTCGCAGGAAAAAGCCGAAGAAATCTGCCGGCTGATGAAAGAACGCGTGACCTTTCCGGCGGAGCTGTATACCACAGCCAGGTATTTTTTTGAAGATCCGGTAGAATATGATGAAAAAATTGTGTCGAAAAGATGGAATGACGATACCATCACATTTATCAATGCCTTCCGGGAAAAGCTGCAACAAGAAGATAATATCGACGAAGAATCACTTCATAAGCTGCTCAACGAGGTAGCTGCCGAAACAGGTATCGGTCTTGGAAAGGTGATGCAGGCCATGAGGTTGGTTATCACCGGCGTAGGAGGTGGGCCAGACCTGACGGGCGTCATGAAAATTATCGAAAAAGATGCCGTAATTAGGCGTATCGATAATGCCATGAATGCCCTGAAAGTCTCATGAAAAAACGGAAGACCGAAGTCAGAAGAAAGAAAAGCGAGGAAGCCACACCGCTGAAAGTAAACCCCGAATTGGAAGGTTTGAATATCACCATCAATTCACTCGGAGAAATCCATTCTACGTTTGATATTGATCGGATCAATGTATTTCTAAATGCTCATGTGGACGACAAGAAGCTAAAGCCACGTTGAGCACGCGTAACTTAGCTATTTAGGGCCGTACCTTCAGCTTTTGCTTGTACATTTGTACGGTATTTTCCAGCCCGTAGTAGATGGCGTCGCATATCAGGGCATGACCAATAGACACTTCATCGATATACGGAATATGCTCTATCAGAAAATTCAGGTTGTTTAGATCAAGGTCGTGGCCGGCATTTATTCCAAGGTTCAGCTTTTTGGCTATTTCAGCGGCCTCTACATAAGGCCTTACAGCATTTTGCCTGTTTTTCGGGAAATTTGAGGCATAAGGCTCGGTGTAGAGTTCAATGCGGTCGGCCCCCACCTGGGCAGCGCCATATACCATCTCTTCAGTGGGCTCTACAAATAGCGATACCCGGGCGCCTGCTTCTTTGAGCTCGAAGATCACGTCATTTAAGAGGCCTGCATTCCTGTTCGTGTCCCATCCGGCATTGGAAGTGAGTACGTCGGGAGGGTCTGGTACAAGCGTAGCCTGCACAGGCTTAACTTTTTTCACCAGATCTATGTAGCGGCGGTCGGGGTAGCCCTCTATGTTGAATTCAGTGGTAATCACCTCGCTAAGTGCCAGCACGTCGGCATAGCGGATATGCCGCTCGTCAGGCCGGGGGTGTACAGTAATGCCATCGGCGCCAAATTTTTCACAATCCATAGCCGCTTTTACTACGTCGGGATTGCTCCCTCCCCGGGCATTGCGGAGAGTTGCCCATTTATTCACATTTACACTGAGCTTAGTCATGAGGGTTTGGTAATATTGTCTAAATTTGTCTGAAATTAGCTTACAAAAGTCGGAATTTATGAGTTTAAAACAACAAATAGAAAGCGATATTAAAAAAGCGATGCTGGCCAAGGACAAGGATGAGCTTAGGGCCCTTAGAAGCATCAAATCGCTGATCTTACTGGCCGAAACAGAAAAGGGGCAAACAGGCGAATTAACACCCGAAATGGAGTTAAAATTGCTACAAAAAGCCGCCAAGCAAAGGAATGACTCCCTCACCATTTACCGTGAGCAGGGCAGGGAAGATCTCGCTGCTACCGAAGAAGCCGAACTGGCTATCATCAACAGGTACTTGCCTGCGCAGATGTCGCCGGAAGTGCTCAAAAGTGAAATTGAAAAAATCATCAGTGAAACGGGAGCATCTTCAATAAAAGACATGGGCAAAGTGATGGGAGTAGCCACCAAAAAATTGGCGGGAAAGGCTGACGGAAAGGCTATTTCAGAACAAGTAAAAGCACTACTCTCTTGATCACGAACCTGGTATTGGTGGCGATTTTTTTGTTTGCCGCGTACAAAGGCTTTCAAAAGGGATTTTTGCTGGAGATTGTGTCGTTGCTGGCATTTTTTCTCGCGGTTCTTGGCGGGTTTAAATTACTTGATTTCGGCATTGGCCTTTTAGAGCCCTATCGCGATAGTTTGGGTGGGTTTTTGCCCATTGCAGCGTTTATCCTCGTTTTTGTGGCAATATTGGTAGTCTTGAATGTGGTAGGCAGGGTTTTCAAAAAAATCATAGACCTTACGCTGCTGGGCAGTTTTGACAATCTTGCCGGGGCTTTACTGGGCATTTTCAAAATGGCGCTGTTTGTCAGTGTGGTGCACTGGGTTTTTGTAACCATAGGCTTTGGATGGCCGCAGCGGCTATATGAAGATTCGGCGTTGTACCGGCTCACCGCTTCGGTAGCGCCAAAAGTAGCGGCCGTGGCCGTATCTCTCTTTCCCTCCTTGGGGAGTATCGGAGATAAAGTCGGTGACTTTTTGAAATCGCTCTCCTTTTGATACTGCTGGTAGACAACTTCGATTCGTTTACTTACAACCTGGTTGACTACTTTTACCAACTCGGGCAGCCTTGCACCATTGTGCGCAATGATGTGTCTTTATCAGAAATTGTAAACATTGCCTTTGATTCCATTGTTTTGTCACCGGGACCGGGAGTACCGTCGGCATCAGGGGGCCTGATGCACATTCTCGATCAATACCACCGCGAAAAGCCTGTTTTGGGGATATGTTTAGGCCATCAGGCCATTTGTGAATATTTCGGAGGCTCGGTAACGAAAGCATTGAAGCCCATGCATGGCAAAGTGTCAAAGATCACCAGGCGGGACGATGCGCTTTTTGCCGGCTTGCCCGACTACTTCAACGTGGTGCGGTATCATTCGCTGGTGGGCTACCGGCTTCCGGAGGTGCTGCAGGTACTTGCAGAAACGGATGAGGGAGAAATCATGGC
This sequence comes from uncultured Roseivirgaceae bacterium, assembly GCA_964444895.1. Taxonomy (GTDB): domain Bacteria; phylum Bacteroidota; class Bacteroidia; order Cytophagales; family Cyclobacteriaceae; genus CAJXNP01. Next base: position 9,022 of record CAYUJK010000003.1, on the reverse strand, counting down.
CCTCAGGCACACGGACTTTCCCATCTGGGGAATACAGTTTCATCCGGAGGCAGCACTGACCGAGTATGGCATTCAGGTGTTGAGAAATTGGCTCAAAAGCACCAATCAGCTCAGTTGATTATTAGTATTAATTGTTTATTTTGCAGTATCAGACTTAAGTATCGGGCATGGATTACCATATTAGAGAAGAGGAAGGTTTCAGGTACATCGAACAAGGTGAGGGGGAGGTTATCGTGCTGCTTCATGGCCTTTTTGGCGCTTTGAGCAACTGGGAAAGTGTGTTCAAACGATTCAGCAGCAGCTTCCGTGTGATTATCCCCATACTGCCCATCTATAGCATGCCGTTGAAAAAGGCCAGCGTAGAAGGCCTCGTGAATGTGGTAAAGGAGTTTGTGAACTATAAAGGATTGAAGAAATTTTCGTTAGTGGGCAATTCGCTGGGCGGGCATGTGGGGCTCATTTATACGCTTGAACACCAGGATCAGATTAACAAGCTTATTCTTACAGGCAGCTCAGGTTTGTTTGAGAATTCCATGGGAGGTTCATTTCCCAAAAGGGGCAATTATGCCTATATCAAAGACCGTGTGGAGTACACGTTTTACAATCCGGAGACCATATCAAAGGAATACATTGACGAAATATTTGAAGTGGCCAATAATATTCAGAAGGTACTGCGTATCATCGCGATAGCCAAAAGTGCCCAGCGGCACAACCTGGCAAATGACCTTCCGAAGATAAAAATACCCACGCTGCTGATCTGGGGGTTGAATGACACCATTACGCCTCCCATGGTGGGGCACGAGTTTAACCGGTTACTTCCTAACTCCAAACTTAGATTTATAGACAAATGCTGCCATGCGCCGATGATGGAACACCCTGAAGTTTTCAATGAAATTCTGGAAGAGTTTTTGATAGGAGAAAAGGTAGGGGCATAGAATTATGATAGCGGAAGATTTAATAAACCCCATGATACCAGCGCTGAAAGTCACAGACTCAGCGGAAAAAGCTATTGTATGGATGGAAGAGTTGAAAATAGATCAGCTGCCCGTCATCGAAAACGGCAAATTCAAGGGGCTCATCACCGAAGAAATTATCCTGGAACACAACGACCTCAGCACACCAGTGGGAGATTTTCGCCTTCAGTCGGAAACCTGCTTTGTGATGGAAAACCAACATTATTTTGATATTCTGAAAGTGGCCATCGAAAAATCGGCGCAGGTAGTGGCTGTGCTTGATGAGCATGGCAAGTACATCGGCGTCACTAACTATAGCAGCGCCCTCAACGAGTTTGCCAAGACCTTTACTATACAGAGCCCCGGGGGTATTTTGGTGCTGTCCGTATTGCAGCGCGACTATTCACTGTCCGAGGTGAGCCGCATTGTGGAATCAAACAATGTGCAGATACTGGGGTCTTACGTCACAGTGCCTTATGCGGATAGCGACAAAATTTTTCTGACACTTAAAGTGAATGTAAATGATTTGAGCAAGACCATTGCCTCCCTGGAACGATTTAACTACAATGTGATCGCCAAGTTTCACGACATCGATCGTACCGAAACTTCCAAAGAGCGCATAGACCACCTGATGCGATACCTCAGTATTTAAAACGCGACCCATAAAAGGAACGGTTTATCTGGGCGCCTCTTTAACCGTTTCGCGGTGCTTTCAATCTTTTCCTTTCCATTTTTATTCTTACTTTTACCAACCAATACACACAGAATGAAGGTAGCTATTCATGGAAAATCCTTTGGCCTGGATTCACTGCCCAAGGTAGAAAGCCTGTTTAGGATTCTTGCCGCCAAGAAAATCCACGTCGTGATATCCGATGGCTTTTTCGAGATTGTCAATGCGCTGGGAATATCCCTGGACGACGCCTCCATCTATAAGCCTGGCGCCCTGGGCGATGTGGACTTGTTGATCAGCCTGGGCGGAGACGGCACGCTGCTGGAGTCCGTAACACATGTGGCAAAAAAGGAAATTCCCGTACTCGGCATTAACATGGGTAGATTAGGGTTCCTGTCGAACACATCGCTTGAAGAGTCCCTGAAAGTGCTGGAGGACATTCTCGCCGGAGACTACCAGGTAGAAAGCCGGATGATGGTGAAGGCAGAATGCTCTGAAAATATTTTTGAAAACCTGAATTTTGCGCTCAACGAGTTTGCCGTGCTCAAGCAAGACACCTCCTCCATGATCACGGTGCACACTTATCTGGATGGTGACTACCTCAACAGCTACTGGGCCGATGGGCTTATCATTTCCACGCCTACGGGCTCTACGGGATATTCGTTGAGCTGTGGCGGCCCAATCATTAATCCCATATCCAACAACTTTGTCATTACGCCAGTGAGCCCGCACAACCTGAGCATCAGGCCTGTAGTGGTGCCGGACAACAGCATTATTTCCCTGGAGGTAGAGAGTCGCAGCAAATATTTCCTCGTTTCGCTGGACAGCCGCTCGCACACGGTGAGCTCAGGATTTAAATTTACCGTTAAACGCGAGGCATTTGACGCCAAGCTAATAAAAACCGGCAAACACACCTTCATTGATACCCTGCGCCAAAAATTACACTGGGGCCTGGATTCCAGAAACTAATATCAGAGGGCAAACCGACGTTTTATGCGTATGAAATTTTTTTGGAATACAGTCTTTGTCTTTTTTTTGATCGGTGGGCACAGCTTCGGGCAGTCATCCGCGGGACAGTCTTTTCAGGGTAGCCAAAAGCAGAAAAAGAAAAAAGTATACACCGCTATAGCTGCAGGCTTGAATGCCAACAGCTATTTTGGAGATCTGAATGCCTTTCAGTTTCAAAAGCTATTTCAAGTAGCACAGTACAAGCCCGGAGTTACTTTCTCAATAGATAACCGCATCTCGGCACGTACGGCAGTAGCCGTAGAACTGAGCTGGAACAGGATAGGCGCTGACGACTTCTATGCCCGCAATAACGACGGCAGAATGCACCACTATACGCGGAACCTCAGCTTTCGAAACGACCTTCTTGAGTTGTCAGCTGTGGCGCGATATCATTTCGTAAAAAATGATTTTAGCTACGCTGAAAGACCTGATTTCTCGCCCTATCTACTCGCAGGCGCGGGGCTCTTTCATAATGATCCCAAGGCGCGTACCCCTGAATTTTTTACTGATGGATCGCGACATCCCGATGCCGGGCGATGGCGTTCTCTGAGGCCCCTGGGCACCGAAGGGCAGTTTACCGAGGGTGCGACGCAGAGCCCCTATTCTGCCGTTCAGCCCGTAGCCCTGCTGGGACTTGGCGCCGCGTTTAAGATAAATCGCAATTTTAGTATTAACTTAGAAGTTTGCTATCGGTTTATTTTTACCGATTACCTGGACGATGTAAGTGGCAATTATGTGGACTTGGGTGCGTTTGATTCTGAGCTGGCCAAGATTTTTTCTGACCGGTCCGGTGAGGTAAACTCATCTAATGTAAGAAATCCGAGGAATTTCGCCCAAATCGGCCAATTCACCGGGCAGAAATCCTACCAGTCTGACTACGACGGGCGACTTTACCAGGTATGGGATGGCTACGGCGAAGCGAACAGGAAGCGGGGCGATGACAGCGCGTTTGACAAATATGTTACTGCCGGCATCAGAGTGTCGTACATTCTGTCCGGCCAAAAAGAAAAGAGATAATGAAGGCAATTCCTTTTTTTAGCAAAGCCGCCTTATCAGTCTTGTTGATAGGCACAGCCCTTGGAGCTGCTGCCCAGCACCACGAATTTGGCGTGGGTATTGGCGCGCTTAATTACGCGGGAGACCTGTCTCGCGGATACGATATCAGCGCAGTGCGACCGGGAGGTCAACTTTATTACCGGTACAATTTTAACCCGATCACATCGGTTAGAGGTTTTGCCGGGGGAGGGGCGCTTTCAGGCTCTGACAGTCGCCCGATAGATGCATTTTCGCAGTTGAGAAATTCGTCTTTTAGCCTCGGATTGGTAGAATTTGGTTTGGATTTCGAATTCAACTTCATCAATACCAAGGCCTCAAAATCCCTGAACCACTGGAGTCCATACCTCTTTTTTGGAATAGGGGGTCTCGTCCTCATTGGCGATACACCTGTAAGCGGTGCCGGCCAGTACAGCAGTTTTCAGCCGATGATACCCTTCGGCACGGGAGTAAAAATTGACCTGAGCCCGCAGTTTACCCTGAGTATAGAGGCGGGCCTTCGGAAGCTATTTACCGACTGGTTAGACGATACTTCCGGTGGAAACCCTGGAGTAAAAAATTACCAATACGGAAACAAATACGACAAGGACTGGTACAACTTCGTGGGGCTATCGCTTAGCTATACGATCTACTCTATTAACTGCCCCTACTACTTTTACCGCTCTACGCCAGATAAATAGTTTTTTAAATTGAAAAAAGTAAGCAACTTTGCAAACTGAATTAAGGACAGTAGAAGAGCGTGATGACGAATGAGTTAGATAAAGACAACCTTCCCAGGCACATAGCAATCATTATGGATGGAAATGGCCGTTGGGCCAAAAAGCAGGGCGCCAAGCGAATATTTGGCCATCAAAATGCTATAAAAGCTGTGAGAGATGCCACAGAGGGCTGTGCCGAGCTGGGAGTAGAATACCTGACGCTTTATGCTTTTTCTACTGAAAACTGGTACCGCCCCAAAGCAGAAGTGCGGGGCCTGATGGAACTGCTGGTGGCTACCATTCAGGGCGAGACACCTACCCTTATGAAGAACAATGTGAGGCTTTCTACCATTGGAGCGCTTGACCAACTTCCTGATAAATGCCGGAGAGAACTGGCGGAATGTATTGAATCGACTAAAGGCAATACAGGCTTGAACCTGATCCTGGCGCTTAGCTACAGTGGGAGGTGGGAAATATTGCAGGCTGTTAACCGTGTGTTAAAAGATGTTAAAGCCGGCGTCTTAAACGAAGAAATTATAACCAATGAAATATTTTCAGAATATCTTTGTACGAAGGGAGTGCCTGATCCTGAGTTGCTAATCAGGACAAGTGGGGAAATGAGGATCAGCAATTTTCTGCTCTGGCAAATAGCCTACACCGAACTTTTTATAACGGAAGTGCTATGGCCCGATTTTAGAAAAGAACACTTGCACGAAGCTATTTTGGCATATCAAAAAAGAGAAAGAAGGTTTGGAAAAGTTATCGAGACAAACAAGGTATAGTATAATCATTTTTACGGCAGCATTTTTTTGCTCATGCTTTACCTCAGTTATAGGCCAGGTGCGCCTGGGTCTTTCGCAGGGAAGCAGCGATAAGGACAAGATAGAGCTGAGCTATGCTAATCCACGGGAATATGAAATTGCCGAAATAAAAGTTACCGGGCTCACTACGCTGAACGAGAGCGCCCTGATATCCATTTCAGGACTAAAAGTGGGCGACCGAGTCAGAATTCCCAGTGATCAAACCTCGAACGCCCTTAAGAAGCTATGGAAAAATGGCATTATAGGGAATGTAGAGCTTTTTATCGATAAAGTAGAAGGTGACAAGGCCTACCTCACCCTGAGTCTCACTGAAAGACCAAGGCTCACAAAAATTGAGTATCAGGGAATCGGAAAAACGCATCAAACGGAAATAGACAAGAAACTCACACTCATCAGGGGCAGGGTGTTGTCTGACGCCGTCATCAAAAACGCACAGATGACCGTGAGATCCTATTTCGTAGACAAGGCTTTTCACAATGTAGAGGTAGACGTCATCAAAAAACCCGACACGCTTATCGCCAACGGTGTAAAGCTGATCATTGACGTAAAGAAAAATCAAAAAGTACGCATCAATGAGATTAATTTCATTGGAAATGAGGCCTTCTTTGAAAGTCGCCTTCAGTCAAAAATGAAGAAAACAAATGAAAAACTGAGGTTTAAGGTGTTTTCCGAAGCGTTCCGGTTTGTCACTTCACTCACGCCGAAAAAGGCCTACTATTTTGTTACAAAGTCCAAAGAGGTAAGCAAAGAAGAAACGAGGGATTATTTCAGCAGGCACGTAAATGTGAATTTCTTTAAAACCTCGAAGTACAAGGAAGAAGACTATAAGGAAGACAAAAAGAATGTGATCAACTTCTATAATTCCAAGGGCTACAGAGATGCGATTATCGTCAGCGATTCGATCTACAGTGTGTCTAACAGGGGAATTAACGTCGATATTAATGTGTTCGAGGGCAAAAAGTATTATTTCCGCGACATCATCTGGACGGGAAACTTTATTTATACCGATGAGCAGCTCGACCAGGTATTGGGCATCAAAAAAGGCGATGTATACGACATGGAGCTCATCCAGAAGAAAATCTCTTTCAACCCTAACGGCACAGACCTCGGAGCGCTGTACATGGATTTCGGATACCTGTTCTTCAACGTAGACCCCGTAGAGGTTGAAATCGACGGCGATTCGATCGACGTGGAGATGCGCATACACGAAGGAGAGCAGGCTACTATCAATAAAGTAATTGTAAAAGGCAATGACCGCACCAACGACCACGTAATTATGCGTGAAATACGAACGCTGCCCGGCAGCAAGTTCAGCCGATCGGAACTGGTGCGGACGCAGCGGGAACTCTCTCAGCTGGGCTATTTTGACCCCGAGCAAATTGGCATCCAGCCTATCCCCAATCCGGCAGATGGTACGGTGGACATCGAATACACGCTGGTGGAGCGCCCAAGTGACAATATCGAACTCTCCGGAGGATGGGGCGGATTCTTCGGTTTTGTAGGTACCGTGGGCCTCGCTTTCAACAATTTCTCCGTACGAAACATACCCAACTTTGATAAGTGGCGACCTCTGCCCATTGGAGATGGCCAAAAGCTATCGCTCAGGATTCAAGCCAATGGAAAGCAGTTTCAGAACTACTCGCTTACATTTACTGAACCCTGGCTGGGGGGCAGAAAGCCAAACTCATTCCAGTTTGGAGTAAACAGGTCCGTACAACGCACCGGAATTTTTAACTTCGGAGGGCAGCGGGATCCAAACCCTGGATCGATGAAGCTGACCAGTTTTAGCCTCGGGCTCGGCAAGCGACTCCGGTGGCCGGACGATTTCTTTACCATCAACAACACGATCTCGTTTACCCTGTACGAATTCGACAATTTCAACTGGGGCTCTACTTCCTCACAATTGGGGATAGAAACAGGTGCCGCCCGAAACATCAAGTATAATTTTACTTTAGCCCGAAATAGCATTGACCAGTTGATGTTCCCGAGATCGGGTTCTTCGCTCAGCTTTAGCGTGAGCCTTACGCCACCGTATTCGCTGTTCAATAGTATCGACTATGAAACAGCGCCCCGCCGGGAGATGTTTGAGTGGGTAGAGTATCATAAGTGGATGTTTGACGCCAGCTTCTTCCAAAAAGTATTCGGAAACCTCGTTTTCAACGCCCGGGCTCACGTGGGGCTCATCGATACGTACACCAAAAAGGCTGTTACAGGGCCATTTGACAGGTTCCAGTTGGGCGGCGATGGGCTTGCCGGTAACATGTTTATCCTGGGTTACGATGTGATTGGCTTGCGGGGCTATGAAAATAACACAGTTACGCCTCCGTACTACAGGCAGCAATCTGGCGGAAATGAGCTGGTGGGAGGTGTCGCCTACAACAAATATGTGCTTGAGCTGAGGTACCCCGTTACCTTGAGTCCTCAGTCCACAATCTTTGTTCTCGGATTTGCAGAAGGAGGAAATAACTTCCATAAAACCAGCGACTTCAATCCGTTTAAGCTATACCGCTCGGCAGGAATAGGCGCCCGGATATTCATGCCCGCTTTCGGTCTCATGGGAATCGATTGGGGCTACGGGTTTGACCGGCTGCCCGGAACCTCCGAAATTAGCGGGGCACAATTCCACTTTACCATTGGCCATCAATTCAGATAATTTGTTTTTGATGAAGAAAATATTTTTACTTTTGTCAATCGTAGCAATATGCCTGCCGGCTTTCGGCCAGAAATTTGGCTACGTAGATACTGAGTATATTCTGAGTCAAATGCCTGAGTATAAAGAAGCTCAGTCGGAGATTGATCAATTGGCACAAAGTTGGCAGAGTGAAATTCAGCAGAAGTACAAAGGCATAGAAGCCATGTACAATGAATATAAGGCCGAAGAGGTTTTGCTTACGAATGAAATGAAAGCGGAGCGGCAGGCCGAAATCAAGAAAATGGAGGATGAAGTAAAAGAATACCATCATAAGGTATTCGGAGCTAACGGCCTCTATTTTTTGAAAAAGAAAGAGCTGGTGAAGCCAGTGATGGAGAAAGTGTATGAGGCAGTAGAAAAGATGGCGAAGGACAAAAAGTTGCAAATCGTCTTCGATAAATCGGGCGATTTGGTAATGATATACACCAATCCGGTACACGATTATACCGATTTTGTATTGGAACAATTGGGTTTAGGAGATCAAACTGACGTTATAAAGTAGAATTAAATAATTATTAAAAGATGAGAAAGAAGATTTTGGTTGCAGTGATGATGATTTTTTTCGCTGCATTCAGCACAAAAGGGCAAGAATCTTTCAAAATTGGTTATACAAATGTCGACTACATTTTGAGTGCTTTACCAGAAGCCAGGCAGATTGAGTCGGAGTTGAATGACTACAGCAAGCAGTTGGAAAGCCAATTGCAGTCAAAAATGAGAGAGTTCGAAACCAAAGCCGAAGATTACCGGAAAAATGTGCAAAACTGGCTACCCGAAATAAGGGCCGATAAAGAACAGGAACTGCAAAACCTTCAGCAGTCCATACAGAAGTTTCAGCAAGACGCTGAAAATTCCATCCAGAAAAAGCAAATGCAATTGCTTCAGCCTGTGTACGAAAAAATTCAGGACGCCATCGACAAAGTGCGCGAGGAAAATGGCTTTACCTTTATCCTGAGCGCTAATCAGGGGATGGTTTCCATCGTACTAAGCGCTGACGAGAAATACGATGTGTCGGACCTTGTTTTTGCGAAGTTAGGAGTACAGGCTCCACCGGAAGAACAGGAGTAGCAAAAAGTAGAAGAGAATTTTGAAAGCCTCTGTCGTCCATGACAGAGGTTTTTTTATTTTAG
>CAYUJK010000002.1:33248-47429 GCA_964444895.1 uncultured Roseivirgaceae bacterium | reverse complement strand
CACGCATTTTTCTATTAAATAAATTTTTAACACACTAACTGTTTAATTATGGCAAATCTCAAAATTTACATTGAGGCTATTAGAGATGGGAGTAGGTATAAGCTTAAACTTTCAGATAGCGAGGGGAATGAAGGCATTGACAACCTGATATCAAATGCCAAACCCGGTACAAAAGTGAAATGGCAGGAAAAAAAACCTGCAAAGATAAAGCTAAAAGATATTACAAAAATTGGTGCAAAAGATGGGAGTGATGATATATTTGGGGAAACTTTGCGCAAAGTAGGAAAAAATTGGGAGGGGACAGTGCAGGATGATATGTGGGATAGGGAAGAAGAGTATTTTATACATTACATAATTAAAGGAGAAACTCAAGAACACATTTGTGACCCAGTTATTAAAACACCGCCACCCCCATGAGAATTGTGATGAATAAAACATTCATTATGGTTTTGTACGCCTACTTTTTTGTAGGTGTTTTTTTTGTTTCGGAGGCTCAAATTTCGGATCAGAAGGTGGCTGATAGTTTATATTCATTACTTCAAAGCAAAAAAGACATAGGTTTTGAAGAGAAATTCGAACTATTGGTAAAAATAGCTTCCAATGAAAACAACCTGAGCAAACAGAAACTGATAGCTGAGAAAGCCCTGCAAATTAGTTTGGAACACGATCGAATAGACTGGCAAGCCAAGTCGTATTATATTCTAGGCCAGTGTCACAGCTCAAAGGGAGACTTGGATAAGTCTCTTGGATTTCTAATTCAAAGCCTAAAATTATATGATAAACTTGAAAATTTGCACGGACAAGCCGCATTGAATAATGAAATAGCATCGCTTTACCATCGTCAACGAAATCATCAGCAAGCTTTATCATACTATAGGAATTCTGCTCACTTGTATAAAAAAATAAATTATCCAATTGGTATTGGGTCTGCCTTGCTTAATATTGGTGAAGAATATAGGTTGTTTGGAGATCTTGACTCTGCATTATTTTATTTTAATGAATCAGTAGTTATATGTTCGAAAGAGAATTACGACATAGGTTATGCCTATGGTTTAGGCAACATAGGTCTTGTCCACGCTGCTCTCAACCAAAACGATTCCGCGGAATACTATATCCTTCAGGCAACCGAAATCCTCGAAGAACTTGGAGACCGCTACCCCATAGCGGTGTACAATACCTATATGGCAGATATCTATAAAGACAAAGGCGATTGGGATGCTGCCCTGAACTATGCACACCACAGCCTGCAAATAGCGGAAGAAGAAGGGCTGAAGGAGCAGATCCGCGATGCGAGCCTCAAACTTTCGGAGCTTTACCGTGACCGGGAAGAGTTTGAAAAAGCGTACAGATACCAAAATCAATACATTATCTACCGGGATAGCATTAATAACGAAGAAGTAATCCGAAAAATGGCCGATCTGCGTACAGAGTACGAAGTTTCGCGTAAGCAGATAGAAGTGGACCTCCTGGAACAAAAAAACAAAACCCAAAGCGTACTGAACCAGGGCCTGGCCATCATTATCTTCCTGATGTTTGTGCTGGGATTACTCATCTACCAAAACAGCAAAAAGCGCAAAGAAGTCAATGAACTTCTCTCCGAGCAAAAAGAGGAAATAGCTACGCAGCGCGACCAGTTGGAGGAGTTGGTAAGTATGAAAGACCGGTTCTTTGGTATCATCAGCCACGACCTGCGCAGCCCGGTAAACAGCCTTCAGGGGATTACGCAGCTTCTGCGCCACTATGTGACGGTGAAGCAAACGGATCAGATCGAGGAGTTTGTATCCCTGGCCGACCAGTCGATTAACAACCTTTCCTCACTTCTCGACAACTTGCTCAGCTGGGCGCTAAGCCAGCAGGGATCGCTGCCGTACCGGCCCGAAAAATTCCGGTACTACTATGTTGCCGAAGAAGTGCGAAGAATTTTTTCCAATGTAGCGGTTTCCAAGAAGATTGATTTTACGACATCCGTTCCCAAAGATGTGGAGCTTTATGCGGACCGCGACAGCGTCTTTGCCCTCACGCGCAACCTGGTCAACAATGCCATCAAGTTTACCCGCGAAAGTGGCGAAGTGCGACTTTTTGCGCGTATGACAGATGACTATACGGAGATAATAGTGGAAGATACGGGTGTAGGCATCCCGGAGGAAACGCTGAAAAAGCTTTTTGAATTTGATAAAAAGAAAAGCACCAAAGGTACCGCCGGAGAAAAAGGCTCTGGCCTGGGCCTGGCGCTTTGCAAAGATATTGTGGAGCTCAACCACGGAAAAATTGAGGTACAAAGCCAGGAAGGTCAGGGAACTAAATTTGTTATATGCCTGCCTTCAAATACACCAGTAGAATCCTCAAAAAAGGAGCTTATTTAGAGGATGCTTGCTGGTTAATATAAAGCCCTACTAACTCCCTTAACCTTCTCTTTTTTTAACGCCTCTTATCGCTGTTTCACGCCAGGGGTCGTCAGGCCATGAGTGCTTGGGGTAGCGTCTTTTCAATTCCTTTTTTACTTCAAAGTAGGTGTTGTCCCAGAAACTTCGAAGATCGGTAGTGACCTGCACGGGTTTAAACCCCGGCGAGAGCAAGTGCAAGATCAATTCTGTTTTCCCTTCATTGATTCTAGGCGTGTCGGCCAGGCCGAACATCTCCTGTAGCCGCACTGCCAATACGGGCTTTTCGCCATTTGGCAGGTATTTCAGGCATATTTTTGACCCGCTGGGTACCGAGATACTGGTCGGCGCCAGTTCATCCAGTTTTGATTGCTTTTCCCAGTCCAGGGAGTGGTGCAGTGCTTCCCGCAGGTTTATTTTCTTAAGATCTTCGACTTTTCTTACCGAATCAAGATATGGTGCCAGCCAGGTCTCACAGGTTTGCAGTAGGGTGGAGGTGCTCACATCCGGCCAGCCCTCATCTGGTCTCCATTTTCGCAGGCTCAGCACCCGGTTTTGCCATTCAGTGATCTCCTTGTCGAAGGAGAGTAGCTGCTCACCCTCCTGTTTGATGGCGCTACAGATTGCCTTTTTTATGTGCGCTTCACTGGGTTTCGGCAAGGGCTTGGACTGCAACACAATACTGCCTATCCGAAGGTCTTTGGTGGCTATCAAGCCGCCTTTACGTGTATCCCAGGCAATCACTTCCTGCTCTTTTACCAGAGGGGCTAGGTCGCGGGGATTGAGCGGGCTTGCCAGGAATATTTTTCCGAGGCCATCGCGGGCGTCCATGCTGGCGATGGCCAGCCAGGGTTCATGCGCCAGGTCGTCTTTGTGTCCTGCCACGGCGTACTTACCATTGGATAGCTGAAATTGTGCATTATTGCCGGGGCGGGCGTATGCGATGCGCTCGGGGTAGGCATAAGCCAGCAAAATCCCCGTTTCATAGGGATCTGTGATGTCATTGTCAGGCGTAGCGCCAATGAGTTTGCGATAGGATGCGGCGATTTTTTCGATGCGGCTGAATTTTCCTCCCTGACCGCTTCCCTGGCGAAAACGCCGGAGGGCCTCTATCCGGTCGTTGATGTCAATGCCTGCCTGACCATACAGCGGGTCTCTTTCTTCCAGCAGCGCGGCAATGTCCGCAGCCAGGGACTTTTTATCGTCGCCGGCCAGCAGTAGCATGTGGGCAATGCGTGGGTGGCAGGGTAGCTCGTGGACGTTCTTGCCGTGTTCGGTTATTTTACCATTTTCCAGCGCATCCAATTGATGCAGGGTGTCAAGTGCCTGAGCGACTGCACCGCTTGGTGGGGGAGTGAGCCAGGCCAATTGATACACATCTGATACGCCCCAGCGTGCCATGTCCAGCATAAGCGGGGCCAGGTCGGCCTCGGCTATTTCGGGTACCCGATGGTCTCCGAGGCGCTCGTGTGTGGCTTTTGACCACATTCGGTAGCAGGTTCCGGGACCGAGCCTTCCGGCCCGTCCGGCCCGTTGGTCAGCCGCATCCTTCGTGATTTTTACCGTTTCCAGGCGCGAAAGCCCGGATCGCGGATCGAATCGGGATGTCCGTCCATAGCCCGAGTCAACCACTATGCTGATTCCCTCGATGGTCAAACTCGTTTCAGCGATAGACGTGGCCAGCACAATCTTGCGCTTTCCGTTGCGATCCGGCATCAAGGCGTTATACTGCTTTCCCGAGGGCAATAGTCCGAACAGGGGGTGGATCACACAGCCGCCGAGCTCCTTTCCCAATATTTCCTGGCACTGCACAATCTCGGCCTGACCCGGCAGAAAAGCCAAGACATCGCCTTTCTTTTCCTTCACAATTTTCATAATAAGCCGGGACATAAGCTCAGGAAGCATCCTTTCGTCCGACTCGCCGGTGTAGATAGTCTCTACCGGGTACTGCCGTCCCTCGCTTTCCACAGATGCCGCGCCCAGCAATTCTTTGAGCTGCGGCATGTCCAGGGTGGCCGACATGATCATGAGGCGCAAATCCGGGCGCAGCACCTGCTGGGTTTCCCTGCATAGTGCCAGGGCCACATCGGCGTGGATGCTGCGTTCGTGAAATTCATCGAAGATGACTAACCCTACATTTTCCAGGGCATTGTCACTGTGGATCATCCGCGTCAGAATTCCCTCGGTAAGCACTTCTATGCGGGTCGCTTCGCTGGTCCTGTTTTCGAACCGGACGCGATACCCAACGGTTTGCCCCACTTGTTCGCCTAAAAAATACGCCATGCGTTCAGCTATGGTGCGCGCAGCCAATCTGCGCGGCTCCAGCATCAATATCTTTTTGCCAGCCATCCACGGCTCGTCATAGATTGCCAATGGCAGCAGTGTACTTTTACCAGCGCCCGGAGGCGCGTGGACGATCAATGTGTTGTCCTGGAGAAGACGCCGCCGTACATCAGGAATAATATCGGCAACGGGAAGGTCAATACGTAAGGGGTCGAATGCTGCCAATGCCAGAAGAAATAGTAAAACCGGGGCAAATAAAGCGCTTTCTTTTCGAATATCGAAAGAACCCGCGCTACGATTTTTCTGCGAATTCGCGAATTTCTTTCACGTTCATCCTGTCCGTGAGCCTTTCGGAATAGTGTACTTTTTTGATCACCAGGCCTTTGTCTACCAGGAATTCTGCCGGCATGGTATTAATCGACTCTTTTTCTTTCATCATGTGCATAGGCAATCCTTTTTTATATGCGCTGAATGCCGTTTGGACGAAGGTAGTAATATGGCTGACTGCCGACTTGAATGCTGAACTTTCGAGCCCGTAGGCCTCGTAATATGTCTTTTCCGGGTCGGCAATGATGGGGATAGGAGATAGCTCTTTGTGAAAAGTGCTCCATGATATCACCTTTTCCGGTGATTCGAAGAAAAAGATCATTTCCAGTCCCAGGGGCTTCAATTCTTCATGAAGCTTTGATAAAGTGTGTACCCGGATATTGCAAAATGGGCAGCCGGCATGCCGGAAGAAACCAATCAATATTTTTTTATCGGCGTAATCGTTCAGGTCGATGGTTAGGCCGAAGACATCATTTACTCTAAAATGCGGGGCAATCAGCTCTTTTTCCAGGCGCATGCTCATACTTTTGCTGCAGATAACGATGAATACAATAAGGTGAAGATAACAAAAGAAGACACAAATTGTTTGAATTTCAAGGTGAGTTCCAGGGCAAACGCATTTAAAAATATCAGCCACACAAAAGGCGTCAGACGGTTTGTAAATTCAAAACTCCCAAGCTACATATTAGCCTCGAACCGTCAGACGCCTTCAAATCCTTGAAACAAAAAAAGTTAAATGCGTTTGCCCTGGGGTGAGTTCGCAGTGAGAAACACTTTGACAAACAAAGACATTCGGCAGTACTATTTTTTTTATTAGAAACAATTATTTGGGCCTGGAGTTTATATTTGTTGAACGATTACCGTACGAAATACAATAAACGCTTGAAGATATGAAAACCTTATTGATGATTTTTGCCCTTGTGATGTGGGATGCCGGAACAGAAAAAACAATCTATGATTTCAAAATCAACATGCTCAACAGTGATGAAGTGTTGGATTTCAGTCAGTTTGCCGGTAAAAAGATTATGATCGTAAATGTTGCCTCAAAATGTGGATTTACCCCCCAGTACAAAGAACTCCAGGCGCTGTACGAACAATACAAGGGTGAGTTGGTGATAGTTGGATTTCCCTGCGATCAGTTTATGGGGCAGGAATTGAACAGCGAAACATCGATAGAGGAATTCTGTAAAGCAAATTATGGTGTGTCATTTCCGATGACTACAATGGTAAACGTGAAGGGAAAGGACCAGCACCCCATTTATCAATGGCTCACCCAGAAGGCGCTAAATGGGAAAGGCGACTACGAGGTGTCATGGAACTTTAATAAATTTCTTATTGACGAAAACGGAAAGCTAATCGCACACTTTCCGTCCAAAGTAACTCCCTATGATGATCAAATTGTTTCCTTGCTGAAATAAGCCAGGGTTTTGACGAAGAAGATTAATCTTCCGAACTCCCTCTGCAACGCTTTTTAAAGGTTGTTAAAGGTCTTAGTTCGTCAGTATAAATCAAACTTGATTTTGTTAATCGTAATTCCGGGCGTAAAGCAGCACGTGCCGGATTATATTGCGCCCGAAGGAATAAGACAGTCCCTTTCCGATGTAGGAGTTCTGCGGATCATATACAAAAAACGAGGCAGAGTTAGGCACCTGAAAACCCCAGGATCCCGAAGGAGTCAGATCTCCCGGTACGATAAGCGACAGGTGTCCGATGTTTTCTTCGCTAAGGTAAATGGCTACTACGGCCTGTTTGGCGTTTGCCAGCTTTTGGGCTTCGGCCAGGGCATTCTGCTCATAGGCCCTGCCCAGCAGAGTCCATTCTTCGCTGCTTTCCAGCAGTTTTGAAATCTCACTCACCAGTAGGTGTCGCCCTAATTCCCGAGAATAGAAGTCATCAATATTGTACACGGTTTTCAAAGCACTCCCAATAAACTTATTGCAGGGGTTAATTCCCTGCTGTGCTGTGTTTTCGCAGTCTACAAATTCTTTTAGCGCTGTCGAAAGCTCCTGCTTCCAGTTACTGTTGATTGACTGGCTGTTGGTTGTAACTGAGTAGGTTGACATTAACAAAATAAGACCTGCAACGATTCCTTTTTCACGAATTCTCCATCCCATATTGGTTGAAATTTTGGTTAAGGAACAAAGATAGGCAGATGCTTCCGGGCAAACGTTCCGCCCATCGCTGGTTTGGTACATGTGTCCTCCTATACCCAAGAACGAGCATCTTGCACCCGAATGATCCAGGACGACAGTTATACTTATTATTTAATGTAGTTATCATATATATTTGTAAATCAGTTATTTATGATAAAATATAGTTTAGATAGTTCACCCGGTAAATCTACGACACACCATGGGCAATGAAGTGGTGTGAATTTGCAGGGAGTCAGTCATTTTTTTAACAAAAGCTACAAACCTTTCGCAGGACAGTTGCATGCGCACCTTTCCTCGCATGCCTTTTGCCTGTGGAAAACCGCTTGTGGAAACACTTTTCCAGTGAAAAAAGATAATCACCGGTATGCCCGTTCATCTATTATTTATAGCATTGACTACGCGGCCTGAATGAGAGTGATCGTCCACAAAAACTGAACTTTAAATACTTGCCAAAATTGGCTTATGTCCCTATCAAGTATCGCGAAAATTGCTAAATTGCCGCAGTTTTTAAAATCAGCAAAAATTACTTTTTATGGCAGACGAAAGCAGTGGAAATATAATCCCTATTAATATCGAAGATGAGATGCGCGGGGCATACATCGACTATTCCATGTCGGTGATCATTTCCCGTGCCTTGCCCGATGTGAGAGACGGTCTTAAGCCCGTTCACAGGAGAATTTTGTACGGGATGCT
The DNA here is from genome assembly GCA_964444895.1 of uncultured Roseivirgaceae bacterium. Lineage (GTDB taxonomy): Bacteria > Bacteroidota > Bacteroidia > Cytophagales > Cyclobacteriaceae > CAJXNP01. The sequence goes on along the minus strand of CAYUJK010000002.1, from coordinate 39,592 downwards.
GGAGCTTGGTGTTAGCTACAACAGGCCCTACAAAAAATCGGCAAGGATAGTAGGGGAGGTCCTCGGCAAATACCACCCCCACGGAGACAGCGCCGTGTATGACACGATGGTGCGAATGGCCCAGGAATGGTCCCTGAGGTATCCGCTGGTAGATGGGCAAGGGAATTTTGGCTCTATTGACGGGGACTCTCCGGCAGCGATGCGGTACACAGAGGCCCGGCTCAGGAGAATATCCGAAGAACTCCTCAATGATATTAACAAAGATACCGTCGACTTTCATCCTAATTTTGACGATTCACTGCAAGAGCCCTCGGTGCTACCGGCAGCTTTACCAAACCTGCTGGTTAATGGGTCCTCAGGCATTGCCGTAGGAATGGCCACCAACATGCCTCCCCACAATATTTCTGAAGTAGTAGATGGCGTTTGTGCCTATATTGATAATAATGATATTTCGATTGCCGAATTGATGGAGTATATCAAGGCGCCCGATTTCCCTACAGGTGGTACCATCTATGGGTACCAGGGCGTTAAGTCAGCATTCGAAACAGGCCGGGGGCGGGTAGTGATGCGGGCCAAGTCACATTTCGAAACCACAAGCACCGGCAAAGAGCAGATCATCGTTACCGAAATTCCCTACCAGGTGAACAAGGCTTCGATGATCGAAAAAACAGCCGCACTGGTAAATGAAAAGAAGATAGAAGGCATTACTGCTATTAGGGATGAATCCGACCGAAACGGTATGCGCATCGTATACGACATTCGCAAAGATGCCATACCGAACATCGTTCTTAACAATCTTTTCAAGTACACCCAACTTCAATCATCTTTCGGGGTAAACAACGTGGCTCTCGTAAAGGGAAAGCCCAAAACGCTGAACCTGAAAGACCTCATTAAATACTATGTAGAGCATAGACACGATGTGGTAACACGCCGTACGCAGTATGAGCTGAACGAAGCAGAAAAACGTGCGCACATATTGCAGGGATACCTCATAGCACTCGATAATCTCGACGCGGTAATTGCCCTTATCAGGAGTTCAAGAGATCCTGAAATAGCCAAGGAAGGCCTGATGAGTAACTTTAATCTCTCTGAGATTCAAGCCCGGGCTATACTGGATATGCGACTGCAACGTCTCACCGGCCTGGAGCGCGAAAAAATTGAAAATGAATACAAAGAGATTGTTGAGCTCATCGAAAGGCTGAAGGAAATACTGGAAAAAGTAGAGTTGAGGATGCAGATCATCAAGGATGAGTTAGCGATCATCAGAGACCGGTATGGAGACGAGCGTAGAACCGACATCGTACACAGCGCAGATGACATTCAGATAGAAGACATGATCCCCAATGAAGAAATGGTGATCACCGTTTCGCATCAGGGATACATTAAAAGGACACCGCTGGTAGAGTTTAAGACCCAGGGGCGTGGCGGAGTAGGCAGCAGGGGTGCATCTTCTAAAGACGACGACTTTACCGAGCATTTATTCATTGCCAAGGCGCATAACTACTTGTTGATTTTTACCCATTTCGGAAAGGTTTACTGGCTGAAAGTGTACGAGGTGCCCGAAGGCAGCAAAACCGCCAAAGGAAGGCCGCTGCAAAACCTGATCAACATTGAGCCGGGAGACAAAGTAAGGGCGGTGATCAATGTGGCCACACTAAGCGATGCCGACTACATCAATAACAACTTCCTGATGATGTGCACCGTGAAGGGGACCATCAAGAAGACCAGCCTGGAGGCTTATTCGCGTCCCCGCCAAAACGGGATCAATGCCATCAACATCGCTGAGGGCGACAGCCTGCTGGATGTAAGGCTCACCAGCGGCAGCAGCCACATCGTAATAGCCCTCAAGTCGGGAAGAGCCATTCATTTTCATGAAGAACATGTGCGGCCTATGGGCAGGACAGCCACGGGCGTGCGCGGCATCTCGTTGGCTCATGCCGATGATCAGGTAGTAAACATGGTGTGCGTGGATAACGAGGAAGCTAATCTGTTGGTGGTGTCTAAAAAGGGCTATGGAAAAAGGTCGCACATTAATGAATACCGAATCACTAATCGAGGGGGTAAGGGCGTTAAAACTATAAATATCACCGACAAAACCGGGGAACTTGTGGCCATGAAAGTTGTTACTGATAGTGATGACCTCATGATCATTAACCGCTCGGGCATCACCATCCGGCTATCCGTAAACGATCTCAGGGTAATGGGAAGAGCCACCCAGGGAGTACGGCTGATCAAGCTCAATGAAGGCGATGAGATTTCTTCCGTGGAAGTGATCAATAAAATTGAAGAGGTCGAAGGCGAAGAACCTGCGGGAGAAGAAAACAATGAGGAAACAAATGAATAAACCTAATATGAACACTAAATAAAATTTTAAAAATGAGAAAGATAATTTATATCATTATTCCTGCGCTGTTTATGAGCGTATTGTCTTTCGGACAGTACGAGCCAAAAGGCAGTGTGACACGCGCAGAAACAGCGCTCAACAGCAATAAACTCGACAATGCCAAAGCGGAAATAGACCTGGCTTTTGAAGTAAACAAAAAAGGCAAGGTGACTACCAACGCTCGTAACTGGTATATCAGGGGTAATGTGTACAAGGCCATTTATGAAAACAACGAAGAATTTAAAGACCTTGATCCCGACGCCCACATCAAAGCGGGTGAGTCGTACCAAAAAGTAATTGAGATCGAAGACAAGCCAAATGGCATGTACACAGTTTTCGCTGACCAGGCCATTAACAACCTGTACAGCATCATTCTGGACGAAGGCGCCAAAGCTTACCAGGAAGACAAATACAAGGAAGCGTATGAAGCTTTCTATAATGCGCTGGCAGTGAAACCTGATGATTCACTGGCACTGTTGTACGCCGGTACTTCTGCCCAAATAGGAGAAATGTACCAGGAAGCTGCCGACATCTATGCGCGTATGATAGAAACCGGAGATGCTACCGAAAGCATTGTGAAGTCCCTGATCTACATCTACAAAGTACCCCTGGAGGATGTAGAAACAGCCATGAAATTTGTGGACAAAGGAGCTCAAATGTTCCCGGAAGATGACGATTTTGTTCAGGAAAAAATCTATTACCTCATCACTTCAGGCAAATCTGAGGATGCAGAAAAAGAGCTGAAAGCCGCTATTCAACGAGACCCGGAAGACGCAGTGCTGCACTACCAGTTAGGCTACCTATATGACGAAGTAGATCGCGACGACGAAGCCCTGGAAGCTTACAAAAAAGCATTTGAGATCAGACCTGACTACTACGAGGCTACTTTCAATTACGGCGCTATTCACTACAACCGCGCCGCAGACATCTTGAAAGAATTCAATGACATTCCACTGGGCAAAGACTACAAGAAGTATGCACAGATGGAAAAAGAATACGAAGAGAAAGCTGCCACTCACTTTAAGAAGGCGCTTCCTTACCTCGAAAAAGCCCACCAGATAAAAGGCGATGATGAAAAATTGCTCGAAATCCTTGGCGGCGTGTATACGCGGCTCGACATGGAAGAAAAAGCAAAAGAAGTGGAGGCTAAGCTCTCAGCTATTTCAGGGGGGGATGAAAATTAATCCGCTTAAGCCGGGGTTTTTATCCCGCGGGCTGGCGTATAAAAATGTATAAGACTAAAAAAAGCCCGGGAGAAAATTTCTCCCGGGCTTTTTTTATGAAATATATTTTATCAGCAGTTTCAAGCTTGCTCCGGCACCGCCGGGCTTTGCTCATAATGTCCGTTCATCCGTAATTCCGCCTGCAACTGTTTGGCGGTTTTAGAGCTGTTGTCATGGCTCCAGCCTGGAGGGCCAAATACGTACATGAACTTATCTTTCAGCTTGGGCGAACGCTTCAGGTCTTTCCATATATTTTGAAATTCGTGCGTGTTAGCAATAATTGGGTTCAGTGTGCCCGGTCCTTTGGTTACTCCATATTTGGGCTTTACGCCCTTAATGGGCGGTTGGAATGTGCCAAAAATTTTATCCCAGATTATCAGTATACCGCCGTGGTTTTTGTCCATGTACTCAACGTTGCTGCTGTGGTGTACTACATGGTCGTAGGGTGTGTTGAAGATAGCTCCATACCAGGGCAGCTTGGGTACGTGCTGCGTATGCAGAAAAAACTGGTAGGCAGCATTGATGATGAGGCAAGTAGCCACCATTACCGGCTCAAAGCCGATTGCCAACATCCACATCCAGAATATGGGCTTGTAGAATGTAATGAACCAACCGTTTCGGATAGAGACAGTCAGGTTAAAAGTATCGGCATTGTGATGAGGGATATGTGCCGCCCAAAGTAACCTGATGGTATGACTGAAGCGGTGGTGCCAGTAGAAGTTGAAATCATCACATACCAGGCAGATTATCCACACGTACCACGCCCAGCCAAACGACTCATAGCCAAAAAACTGTAGCCGGTATTCTTTGAAAAATTCAAAAACCAAAACGAATACACTGAGTGTTACGATCTGGGTAAATACCGCTATTCCGGTAGAAACCGCCGCAATAGCGAAGCTCGATGCAGACTCCTTCAGGTCGTAGTTTTCCTTTGCCTTGAAATATTCGATAACGATAAGCAAAGCATAAAACGGGTAAATAAACTTGAGCGCTAAACCTATATTGACTACTAAATCCATGCGTTAAACCAATTTGTATTTCCTTCAACCATTCAAAACCTCAAATAAACTAACATTATCGAAGATTACATAGAAAAGCAAACGCATTTTTGCCAAAAAAAAGGTTTTCATAAGGCTCGTCACAAGTGATGTTGTAGTTAGTTTGTCAAGCTTTTATTTGGCGTCATTTCTTATAACTTCCTGCTTGCGATTCCGGAGAAAATAGTAGTAAAAAGGGATGCCCGAAAGTAAAACACCGATGGCAATCAGCGATTCCACGGGACGCTCAATAAACGTGAGTGTAAGAATCGCCACCGCGGCGAAAATGTAAAACAACGCGGCGTAGGGGTGTCCTTTCAGCTTGATTTTGCTCAATCCCTTTTTTCGCATTTTAAATACTGCCAGCGCTACCAGAATTGGGAAAATACCAAGTGAAAAGCCGATATATGTCAGTATTTGCTCAAAGGTACCCGATAGGATAATGACGATGGAAACCCCGGCTTGAAAGAGTATTGACAGCGAAGGGGCTTTGGTGACAGGATTTATTTTTGAGGCAAAGCGGAAGAAGTGCCCATTTTGTGCCATGGCATAGTACACGCGCGGCCCCAGGATGATAAATGCGCTGATAGACGAAAACAAGGCCACGGCGATCATCATAGAAAACAGATTGTCCATAGACTGCCCAAAGAGGTTGTTTACAGCCAGTCCTCCTACGGAGATGACGCCTTTCATGTCATTGGGTGGAATAGCGTACACAAATAAAACGTTAACCAGTGTATAAAGGAGCATCACCAGGGTTGTACCCAAGATGAGCGACAGAAACAGGTTCTTTTCGGGCTTTTTAATTTCTGCACCGATGTAGGACGAGGCATTCCATCCGCTATAGGCAAACATAATCCACATCAGCGCCAACCCGGCGTTCAGTAGCAGACGGGAATTTAGCTCGGGGGCGGTTTGAATACGAAAATGAGCAACGCTACCTTGTCCGAGGGTGAATCCGAAAACCACTAACCCCGCCAGAATAGCAATTTTGAGAACGGTGAGATAGTTCTGCACCTTCGAGCCAAAACTTATTCCCCTCAAGTGTACAGCGGTGAAAACGAGGATAATGCCGATGGAAACGATATTTTTACTTGCCTGGGGGCTCGCAAAGGAAGTTTCGAAAATAGAAGGCAGGGCGCGACTTAAATACTCGCTAAACCCAATGGAAGAAGCGGCAATTGGGGCCGAAAAGCCCGCAATAAATGATACCCATCCACTCAAAAAACCCAGAAGCGGATGGTAAAGCGCTGACAGATAGGTGTATTCTCCACCAGCCTTAGGAATATTCGCCCCGATTTCCCCATAGCACAGCGCCCCCGCCAGCGCAATCACTCCACCCAATATCCATAGCCCAATCATGATCATGGGGTGTTCAAGGTCCTGAAGCAGCAGCCCGGAAGTCGTAAATATGCCGGCGCCTATCATGTTGGCCACAACAATATTGGTAACCGAAAACAGACCCAGTTTTCTACGTAACGAGCGGTGATTGGTGGAGTCCAAAGTGTGTCAGCGTTTTTTTATGCTGATAGAAATCCCTGAGCTGGTCGTTTTATCGATATGTGTCTGGTAGTTTTCCAATTTATTTACATAGCCCAGGAAATCCTTAATGCCGCCGAAACCATCACGCACATTGTGAGCGGCAAAGCATCCACCAGGTTTCAGCTTCGGATCGAGGTCTTTAAAATATTGCGTGTACCA
>CAYUJK010000002.1:15442-33148 GCA_964444895.1 uncultured Roseivirgaceae bacterium | reverse complement strand
GTGCCTATTTCAAGGGCGGAAGTGTATTGGTTTTCCACGATTAAATCATGAAGCACCTGCCCGTCCAGGTAGGGCACATTCCAGTCACTCCAGGAGTTCCGGTTGCTGTCGAGGAATTTTTGTACCCTGGAGTCAACGGCCTTTTGATTTTTGTCCTGACCCCATACTGTCGATGTGCCGGGATTGGCAAACAGTAGCAATGTAACAAAGGAGGTGGTTTTGAGTAAGGTAGGGATGTTCATGTTGGAAGTGTTTATTTGAAAATAAAGATACTAAAATTACCTATGCTTCCGGTCCGCCAAAATCCTTCTGGAAAGTGCACTCGTAATTTTCAACCAAATTGTGCTGTTTTTCCAGTGCGCTATTATGAATATTTAATCAATACTGTTTTTATAAAACAAAATAATTCAATATTTATGCTGAAAAAATAATATTTTTACAAAATTGGCACCATGCAAAGACTTTTTCTGGTTTTATGAAGCACGCACTTTTTAAGCAGTTTTATGAAAAAGCATTAATAGGAGACAATTTCATACCAAAGTCAACGAACTCGCACAAGAGGGCCATACTTACCGGGGCCTTGTGCATTGTGTTTGGCGCTGTGGCAGTGATACATCTCGCGTTTGACCTGTATTTTGGTATCTACAGTTCTTCATACCTCTACTTTGCCTCCATACTGTGTGGAGGCGTGGCATTTATTCTTAACAGGAAAGGCCACTTCGGGTTCGCCAAAGTAATTCTTCTTTATTCAGCGCTGTTTTTTGTCTTTGTTTTTGGACTATCGAAGCCACTGGAGTCAGGCAAGTTTCTCTATTATTTTCCCGCGTTGCTGGCTGCTTTTGCCTTGTACGGCTACAAGTACATCAAATACGCCATTCTTCTATCCGCCGTGGCAATGGGAAGCTTTTTATTCAGTTTCTATGTAGGTGTGGACCTGGTAGCCGTAGACCCTGCCCGGCAGAAAATAACTGAACTGGACTTTATCGTCCATTTCCTGGTGGCCATCTTCACTACATTCTTTATCATTTTCTTTTTTATAAAGGTCAATTATTCTTTCGAAAACTACTTGCGCAGCAACGAGCGACGACTGAACAGCGTGTTGCAGGAGTTGGAAGTGCACAAGCAAAGAATGGAACTGGCCTTCAAGGGTTCGAATGCCGGGCTTTACGACTGGGACATTAAAAATGACAGCATTTATCATTCTCCCATGTGGAAGATGATGTTGGGCTATTCCGAAGCCGAGCTCGACACTTTTTGCCTTGAGGATTTCTTTGAGATGTTGCACCCCGACGACCGGAATTCCGCCCGGCGAAAGCTAAGGGAATACCTCGACAAAAAAAGCTCTCGCTACACGGAGGAGGTGCGCATTAAAACGTTTGACGGGAGCTATAAGTGGTTTATGGATTCGGGTGTGGCCGAGTGGGACTGCGAAGGGCGGCCTGTGAGGTTGGTAGGATCCATCATCGACATTAACGAAATGAAAGAAGCAGAGGCTAAGATTAAGCTTCAGAACAAAATGCTCGAAAAAACCAACGAGGAGCTCGACAAGTTTGTCTACAGCACCGGCCACGACTTGCGGGCGCCATTGATGTCTATTCTGGGATTAATCGAATTGACAAAAAAAGCAAACAATACGGATGAAATTGAGCATAGCCTTAGCCTCATCGCCAACAGGGTTCACCGCCTCGATGAGTTCATCGGCGAAATCATTGATTTCTCGCGAAATTCAAGGCTGGATGTCATACAAGAAGAGATAAAACTCGATGCACTGCTTCGCAAAATAGTACACGACCTGCAGTATATCGACAATCGAGATAAGATCGACATTAATGTGAAAATAGACCGGGACTTCAGGCTGAACTCCGACAAGAAAAGGGTGGAAACGATTCTCAAAAACCTGATTTCCAATGCGTATAAATACCATAATTTGAGAAAAGAATGTCCCTTCATCCAGGTATCTGCCAAGCGTGTGAACGGACACGCCAAAATCATGGTGGAAGACAATGGCGATGGCATAAAGATTGACACCACCGACAGGATATTCGAGATGTTTTTCCGGGGATCTGAGAAATCAAAAGGATCAGGTCTGGGGCTTTACATTGCCAAGGAAATGACCGACAAACTCAATGGAAAAATTTACTGTGAATCCCGGTATGGCGAAGGATCTCGGTTTACCATCGAAATACCGCAGTAAAACCGGCGCGGCTTCTCTAAACTACTGAGACAATTTGCTAATAATCGAATTTCCTACCGCCGGATCAGGCACCTTAAAAACATGAACCGTTCTCAGCGCATTGTCGCGAAAGTTGAACGTTACTCCATAGTCGAGGTATAGGTGAGATTCCAGGATGAGGTATTCGTCTTCATTGATAAAATTGGCTGTACCCATCACAGACTTTAGTTTCTTCCGGTCGTCCCAAAATCGTAGGTTTTCCTTAATGACCACATCTTCGCTAAGCGGACGATAGTAATCCGGGAAGCTGCTTACCAATATCTGACAGACTTTATCATCCTTAAAAAAGATGTAAAATACCGGGATAGGTATCAGGTGTTCAAATTTCAGGTAGTGATCAAATCCGAGCATGCACTCCACAGCTTGTTCGGGGCTCCGGTCAAAAAGCTCTTCTGCGATGTACTGTTTATAGGTTTTTAGCTTTCCAAAGCCCACAGTCGACTGCACTTTTTCAAAGGAATCGCCCACTTTTAGCATTTCAAACCCCACGCCGGGGTCTATCTTAAATGCCTGCGCGCCCGCAAAAAAAGATAGCGCCATTAGCGCTAACATAGGTGCGAATGCTTTGTTTATCATGGTAGTAGTCATAGCACGTGATTGGTTGTAGACCCTAAATATAATGTCGCTATTTTAATAAAGAAATATCATTGGCGTTCTTTTCAAATTAATGCCGATCCTCTATCTTGAAAATCCATGTCGAGAATAGTTGTCAATGAGATATTCAAAGGACTCTGCTGGGTAGAAGTGGCCGAAGCAGACTTGCGATTGTGTTGTGGCTGTCCGCCCGATGCCGCTAAGCATCTCAAAAACAGAGGCCTGCTTTGGGGCGGAGAAGGGCACGCCCACGGGCCCAACGCCTTGCTGATAAGCGACGCACTGGTGTCGGGTGGACGCGTCACCTCCTTTTCCGAGTTTCCGATCATGCAGATGCTCTACATGCAGGGCATGCTTCACCAGCCTTCCCGCCGGAGCGAGTTGCCTGTGCTAATGGGACTTAGGGAAAATGTGGACCGCCAAATGGAATACCTGCTTCGCGGCAACTATGGATGCCTCACACGGGAAGAGTTGCGGCAAAGCGGCTGTGACGAGGCGCTTGCAGAACAGTTGTACTCGATTAAGCTCTGGTTTGCCGAAGAACAGGTGCTCGACAAAAACCATTTGTGCAGACCTCTGTACCTCGGAAGCGATGACGTCGAAATAAAAAACGGGGTAACGATCAGGCGTACGGCATTTGACAAGTTTCAGGTTTCGTTCAGGGGAGAGCAGGTGACCGTGGATCTTGCCGGTGACGACAAGGTGCGGCCCTTACCCTATTCACTCGTTAATCACCGCTTTCAATGGGTTGATTTTGGCATCTTGCACTCCGGAGAAGGCAACGGTTGGGAAACTGGTAATCCATGTATGAGTGGTATCCTCATTCATAAGGGAAAAGCCTATGCCATTGATGCAGGACCGGGATTTCAGGAAATCATAGGGTATTTGGGGCTGGACATCCAGGATATCGAAGGCCTGTTTCTCACCCACATCCACGATGACCATTTTTCTGGCCTGCCTGACCTGCTCCAGTGCGGACACAAGGTGAAGCTCTTTGCCACGCCGCAGGTGCACTTCACCGCCTGCAAAAAACTGTCGGCACTGCTTAGCATTGACGAAGAAAAATTCTCCGATTTTTTTGAAGTGATCAATCTTGCGCCTGGCGAATGGAACGAACACGATGAACTGGAGATATTCCCGTTTTTCTCGCCTCATCCGGTAGAAACCAATGCTTTTTGGTTTAAAAAGAAGACATCTTCAGGATTCAGTACTTATTCTCATTTGGCAGACACGATTTCATTTGAAAACCTGGAAAAGCTGGGCAAACACGGGCGTGGTGTGTACGACGAGAGGCAGCTTGCTGCGCTGAAGGAAACATATACGCGATATGCCGACGTGAAAAAAGTGGACGTCGGCGGTGGACTGATTCATGGAGTGAAAAATGACTACCAAAAAGATACGAGCAAGAAAATTGTATTTAGCCACAGCCACCAGCCACAGGTGTTGGAGACCGGCATTATTTCGCAAAGGAGCTGCTTTGGTGAATTGGACGTTCTTTCGCCTGGAGACAGCCAGGACCTGATGGCAAAGCGGTTTTCCCAAACACTCACTCAGCATTTCCCCTCCCTGGCACCCGGACAAGCTGACGAGATATTGAAGACATCGGAGTGGCTGACGCTGAGCAGGGGAGAGGTGTTTCGGGTGGAGAAAGGCTATTGCGCAGCACTCCTGAACGGCAATATGAGGGTAAAGAATGTAAGTTTTCGCGGGAGAATCATGGTTGCCCGCGGCGCTATCCTGGGACTAAAACCACCCCTTGACGGGGTTGAGGAAGAACTCGTGGTGGGAACGTCATTCGTGCGCCTGTTGAAATTCCCGAGAGAAGCGCTATTGAAAAAGATTGAGCATGATCCTGACTGGAGACAATGCCAGGCGAAGCCTGATCACTTTAACCTTTTAAACCGGCTCCTGCTTTCCAAGCACTTTTACGCTTCAGATATTGTTGTGCGCCTGTGTGCCTGCAGTGAAGAAGTAAACCTGACTGAAACTGCCTTGTTGGCAGGTGACGACCTGCACGACCTGTACCTCTTAGTACAGGGTAAGGGCGCTTATCTTTCCCACGACAAAAAAAGACAGGAAATTAAGCCCGGTGATTTTTTCGGGGGAAACGATCTTTTTACTACTGAATACGGGCAATACGAAATGGAAGTGGAAACAGACGCCAAGCTGATACGAATACCCGCCCCGGCGTTTAAAAATATCCCTTTGATATGGTGGATGATATATGAAAATTGCTCTACTTTAAATCACTTATGTAAAATTTCCTAAGGTATATATGAACAACGAAATTATCGCCGCCCTCCGAAATAGTGAGCTATTTAAATCACTCGATCCCGCGTCGTTGGAGCAGGTAAGCACCATGCTCTCCAGGGAAAACATCAGGGCTGGCAGGGTAATCGTTAATGAGGGCGAGCCAAGTGATAAACTATTTCTGATTGTAAACGGCATTGTAGTAGTTAAAAAAATAGCTGTAAATGAGTCTGAAAAAATTCTTGCATACCTTATGCCGGGCAATACCTTCGGCGAGGTGGGCATTTTGGAGGGTAAGCCACGCTCCGCCACAGTAGCAGCCCTTACGGATACGGAAGTGATTGTTGTTCCGAGCTTTGTGTTCGAAGACCTGCTCATGAAATTTCCCCGCTTAGGAATAGAACTGGCGCGGCTGCTGGGCTACTACCTCACGCAAACCAATAACCGTATTACCCGGGGAAATAAAGAAAGCAGGCTGATATCGGTATACCGGGTAGGAGGGGTAGAAGGCGCTGAGCAATTTAGCCATCAACTCGCCGCTAAGGTAAGCGAGCATACCGGCAGGCCTACTGTGTTTATCCACTACAAAGACGCAAGCGCCAAGGGCAAAACGAACGTGATGGACATTCAATCCCTGGGTGTCAATTACGATGTGCTGATCAACTGGAACCAGTTAAACTTTCCGCGGGATTCAAGGATCTCCATTGTTGCCGACAGACTCTTAAATACATACGATAACCTGGTCATTTTTTTTGATGATATTCCGGGTGAAAACCTCTCGATTATATATGAAAACCTGAGCCAGGCTATTGTTATCAGCAATGCTGACAGCGCCTTAGACGCCAACACCATTGGTGATTCGGTGGCCCGGGCTGCGGTACATCGCGATGTGGATGTTTTTCAACTTAGGGAAGTGAAGCCTGGTAACAAGTATATCATTGGCGACAAAACGCTATCTTTTTCTGGTAGTGAGCAAAAGGAAATAATGCCGGGGGAGGCCATTCACGCTTTTGTGGACCGGCTGGAGCGCAATAACCGAATCGGTATTTTCATTCCAACAACGATAAACGTGAATACCTCCGCTGACACTTCTGAGTTCGTGAGTGAAACCCTGAAATTTATGGGGAGAAAATTTGGAGGAGCCACTTCAGAAGAAGCCATCGGTGTATGGAATAGCAAAGATATTGGCATTGTTGACGAAAAAGTATTTATCGTGCATTCCTATACCACATCCAAGGCGCTTCGTGATCACCTGAACGAGGTGGTGGAATTCGTGAAAAGCCTGAAAACGAGCCTGAACCAGGAATCAATGGCCCTGGAAATCAACAAGCGGCTGACGCTAATTTGACATTTCGCAATGAAAAAGCCCCGGGGAGAACCTGTTCTAAGGTGAGCTACCCGGGGCTTTTTTATTTTCTACTTATTTTCTCTATCTCCTTCTTCTGAACTCAGAGCACTTGCTGGAGTAGATGTCGTTTTGCAAGATCACAATCACCGCTTCCAGCTCGTCTACAGCTCTGCCCACCACAGTGCTTTTATTGGAGGCTTTATCCGTTTTTTTGATATCGCCATCCCTCACCCATGTGTATTCTGTGTTTCCGGTAGTGATGAAGTAGATACCTCCTTGTCCGCGGCTTATCACAAATTCGTCTACTTTACTCTCGTAAGAAGCTCCCGCCGGAACTGTCGTTTTTGTCATGTAGTTTCCGGTAGAAGCGGCAAATACTTCGCATACACACTGTCCTACGTTCAGCTCTTCCTCAAGATTCACCACATTGAAATTGATGATTTTCCAGCCGGCTTTGTCAGAGTGCCTCAGCACGAAAGTAGTGGCCTCGACGCCTTTTCGAAGCAGTGTGCTTCCTCTTTTGTATTGATAGGAGATATCGCACACTACTACGGCAGAGCGGCCCCTCACATTCGTTTTCAGGATTTTATTGATTTTATACTGAATGCTCAGGTCATTCTCTTTCGTAAGGCTTACCAGGTAGGATTCGAAGTCTTGATAAGTGCTTCTGATCAATCCAAAGTTGTCGGCAACACTGGAATTGATAATGGTAGAAAACAAATCACGCGAGACCAGGTCCAGAACAGAATTGACGTCTTTGGATTTCGTGATATTTTCAAACGAAGACGCGAACTTGGAAACCGTTTGTTCGGCGCCCTCTTTAGTAGCCTGGGCTTTTACGTCAAGCGCCAAAACGCTCAGGGTGGCAATTAAAAATAACGCGCCGGTTTTTCTAAGTATTTTCATTTTCTTAAAATTTATCCAATTACTTGAGTGAATCAATATGATAATTAATAGGCAAAATATGAGAATTATAGGACTAATAGTAAATAGACCTTAGTTTTTTTTGCCACTGGCCAATTTAGATTATGTAATATTTTAGGGGCATTGAACATTTTTTTAATATTGCCTTTTGACATAAAACATAATATGGAAAAATTAGACGCGCTAAACCAGGTGGCTGAGTTTCACCGTACTTTTAAGCACCCCATCGAAAAACAACCAGTAATCCCTTCTGAAGCCCGATGTAAGCTTAGAGTAGAACTCATCAGCGAAGAACTGAAAGAACTGCAAAAGGCAATAGCCGATAAAGACATCGTAGAGGTAGCCGATGCCCTTTGCGATATTCAATACGTGCTTAGTGGCGCCGTGTTGGAGTTTGGCCTTGGCGAAAAATTCAAAGCCCTTTTTGATGAAGTGCAGCGCTCAAACATGAGTAAGTCATGCGAAACAGAAGAAGAAGCCCAACAGACGGTGGCCTTTTATGAGAAAGAGAAAAATACTGAATGCTACTATAAGCAGTCTGACGGCCATTTTCTTGTGTACCGAAAATCAGACAACAAAACCCTGAAATCCATTCAATACTCACCGGCTGATTTAAAGTCGATTATTGAAGGCTAACTGCAACCGTGAGGGCCATCACCAGGTGCGCCTGGTGCCCGGCATCCCGACCAAAACCGGATATTGTTTGGGTGGTAAAGACGAGTTGATGGATTCGCCGGGCGACGAATGGGCTAATTCAGCACAATGCTTTCTTTTACCCTGATCACGTCATTAAGGTGGATGTGCAGATCGCTGTAGATATCCTGGATAGAACTCATTTCGGAGGGATCGCGATAGCCGTCCGCATCTGCTACTTTCGACATGTAGGCGATGATTCTCACCTGTTCCACCGAGTTGAGCTTTTTCATGATCTCTTTAAGTGCGTGCTTGAGATCTTCGTGACTAAGGGATTTCAGCTCTTCCAGTTTGGTGTTGTAGTCCGACTCCCGAATGTTCTCCTGCTTTATCATTCTTTGACCGAAAGAAACCTCTTTCGGGTCAATGATTCCATCGGCATTGATGATATAATAGTAGGCAATCACCAGCGCCTCCTTAAATGTCGAAAATGTGTCTGAATACATCGCTTGCGGTTTAATAAAAAAATCAAGTTAAGAAGAGTACTGCACATATTCAAGACTAATATTGACAAACGATAAAAGTACTGGGCGAAGTTTTCTTTGAATTTAGTAGTTTTGGCACCAGAGCACAGGAAGAAGAAAAAGACGAGCACATGCATCTGCAGGTAACGGCCTTAAATTCAGGAAGTAATGGAAATTGCTACTACGTGGGCAATGAAAAGGAAGCGATTTTAGTGGATGTAGGGATTTCCTGCAGAGAGGTAGAACGCCGACTGAAGCGGCTGGAACTATCTATCTCCAGGATAAAAGCCATCTTCGTATCGCACGAGCATTCTGATCATATCCGTGGCATACGCGTGTTGTCCAAAAAGTATCATTTGCCCGTGTATATTACGCCCAGAACCCTGGCAAATGCGCGGCTAAACCCCGAAAGCCCAAACTTTATCCCGCTCAGGTCTTTCCAAAAAGTAGTTGTCGGTAGCCTGGAGATTTTCCCTTTTCACAAACTGCACGACGCCGCCGATCCGCATAGTTTCGTGGTGCATTCAGCAGGTATCAATGTGGGCATCTTCACTGATATCGGGTACACTTGTGAGAATGTGATCCACCATTTTAAGCAGTGCCACGCCGTGTTTCTCGAAGCCAACTACGATGCAGGCTTGCTCGAAAGAGGTTATTATCCCTACTACCTGAAAAACAGGATCAGGGGCGGCAAAGGCCATCTTTCGAACGACGAAGCATATCAGCTATTCCTGGAACACCGCCCACCGCACATGTCGCATGTGTTTCTATCGCATCTAAGCAAAGACAATAACGATCCGGATATAGTATTGTCACTTTTCAGGCAAAACCCTAACGGTACGGAAATCATAGTCGCTTCCAGGGATCAGGAGATTCCTGTATACAAAATTGGTTTGCAGTAAAACTTTCAGAAGAATCGGGCTGAGCGAGCCTATTTTTTGTTGAGCACCACGTTGTTGTTGTCAAGAGAAATCTGGTTTTCATTAAACCAGGCTTCGAAAGCCAGGTATTTATCTTTGCTTTCTTCAAACCATTCCCAAAACTCTCCTTCGTTGCCTTTCATGAACAGCCAGTAGTTGTAGACGTCGAACTGCTCGGCTTCAATCATTTTTTTGTGAAAGTCAAACAGTGCCGTTGGGTACTTTTTGTTTTGCTTGTGCTCGTACCAGTTGTTGATAAAGCGCTTTCTAAAATCGCTCAGAAAAGAAATACTCAATCCCGTTTCATTAAGTGGGTGTTCTTTCGGGAGACTCAGCGACACGTTTACTTCATACGCCACGGGGTAGGGGATTTTAAAACCCTTGGCCGGATCGATGGTTTTCACATCGGTAAAATTGATGGAAACCTTGCCTTTATTGTCTACAGTAATGGCGTTTCGATAAGTATTGAAGAGCACATTGCTGATTTCATTGGTTCTGTCGGTATTCCGTTCCAGGTTCAGGAATATTTCGCAGTAAATGAGGCTCCATATTTTGTCGTTGGTATTGGCAAACAGCTTGCCGAGGTAGTAGTAGTTAGAAGCAAAGTAAGGGTCGTTTTCTACCCCTGATTCCCACGTAGCAATGGCCGCTTCGAGGTCGTTATTTCGATATTCGTTGGTGCCCAGTTCGAAGTACAATCTGCCCGATTTCGGAAAACGCTTAAGACCTTCGTTATAGATTTCTGCCGCTTTTGAGGCATCTCCTTTGAAGTCGTAGCTGTTGCCCAGCAGTTGGTAAAAAAGATCTGTGGCGCCCTTTTCTTTCATGACGGGCTCCAGTATGCTAATGACCTTGTCATACTGCTGCATCAGGTAGTAGGCATAGGCTTTTTCATAAGTGTATTGTACATTTTTCGGGTCGAGGTTTTCGGAAATCTCCAGAAGCGCAATGGCTTCTTTGTAGTCTCCGGCTTCGAGAGCCGCTACAGCTTTCTGAGCTATGTCCAACGCCTCTTTTTTCGTAGTCGTGATTTGGGCAAATGCCTCCGGCAATGACATTACTCCCAGAAAGAGGATAAAAAGCGCTATTCTCATAAACGTATGTGATTTTAAAAAATCCACTAATGAATATGTCAAGTTAATAAAAGGTAAATTGGGGAAAAAGAAATTGCGTTTTTTAAGACAATTCTTCATCCACCTGCTCACTAAAACCAATTTTATTAAAGCTCCTGAATAAATACGCTAACATAGGGATGATCACGACCACTCCTACAATCAGAGCTATTGTCAGGGAGCGCAAGGTGCTATGGGGTGCGGCAGCGTTGTAAAAGCTGAGATGATCCTCGTTTTGAAGTAATATGATGTAGGGGAACTGCGCAGCTCCCCAGGCCAGCAAGATAGCGGACACCTGGAATACAGCAATGAACCGTGGAAGCCAGACCTTCTTCCTGGATAAACCCCTCCATAGAAGGGGCAGGGCCAGGGTAGCAATGATAAAACACGCGATACTTACCATATTGAAAAATCTGGCAAACAGTTCCAGGCCTTGCGTCCAGGCGAGCAATAATACCAGTCCGCCGCTGAGCACCGTGGCGATGTTGGCATTGCGGGCACGGTTAATGAACCTTTTCCGGAGATCGCCCTCCTCTGATTCCCCTATCATGTAAACGGCGGCGAGATAGGCACAAATCGAAATGGTAAAAATACCCACAGAGAAAGAAAATCCGTTGAGCCAACCGGCAATAAACCGTCCATAGAAGTCTGGAGCCTGATTGTCAATTCTACCGGAGGCGATCGCTCCGGCGCATATCCCCAAAAACAATGGCGTAATGAAGCTCGATATCGTAAAAATGCGGGTGTACACGCGCTGGCTGTTGTCCTTGATGGCATCATAGTGTCTGAATGTAAAAGCCGTTCCGCGAAAGATAATTCCCAATAGCATGATCAGCAGGGGTATGTGCAATACGGTGGAAAATACAGCATATATTTTAGGGAACCCCATAAAGAAAATGACGATCACCAGGATGATCCAAATGTGATTAACCTCCCAAATTGGGCCAATAGCTTTGTAGGTGAGGTTCTTCAGGCGTTCAAAGTCTTTCTTTGACGAGAAAAGTTCGAGTATTCCCGCGCCAAAATCAGCGCCGGCAAGCAGCACGTACAGCAGCAGCGCTATGCTTAAGACGGTAATGATGAAGAAGAGCATGATCAGTGATTTAATGCTTTAATCTGGCGTTTCATAAGCCAAAATACAATAAGTGAAAGCAATAGATAAACAGCCGTAATGGTATACAGCGAGTATTGTAGTCCTGGCATAGGACTCAATGCATCGCGGGTTTTCATAATGCCGTAAATGATCCAGGGCTGCCTGCCTACTTCAGTTACTACCCAGCCCGCCTCAACCGCCACAAAACCCAGTGGCGCGCAAATCGCCAAAACGGTCAGAAAATAGCGATGATACATCAAATGCGGTTTTCTCAGCCGGAAAAACACATAAACAAGGCTTACCAGGATAAGGAGTACACCTATTCCTACCATCACCTGAAAAGCCAGGTGCGTGATCAGGACGGGTGGCCATTCGTCGCGCGGGAAGTCTTTGAGACCTTTAACGGGAGCCTGGAAGTCGCCAAATGCCAGGAAGCTGAGGAATCCCGGCAAGTGAATGGCATACGCTACGGTTCCTTTTTCTTCATTTGGCCAGCCGCCCACAATCAGATCCGCCGGTGCGCTGGTTTCGAAATGGGCTTCCATGGCGGCCAGTTTCAGGGGTTGTCTTTTTGCTACATCCTTTGCCGACAAATCGCCGCTTATGGGCTGCAGCAGTGCCGCAACAAGCGCGAAGGTCATCGCGATGCGAATGGCCTTTTGATGGAACAGATTGGCTTGGTCTTTCAATAATAACAAAGCGTGTAGTCCTGCCACGCCAATACCGGTAGCGAGGAAAGCCGCAATGGTCATGTGTACCGACTGCGAGAGCCAGGCGTCGTTAAACATAGCTGCTACGGGGTCAATGTTGAGCGCCTGTCCGTTTACCCAATCGAATCCCGATGGGCTGTTCATCCAGCCATTAGCGGCCACCACCAGGATGCCCGATGCCACGCCGGAAATGCCTACGAGAATTCCCATATAGAAATGAACCCACTTATTAAGCCGGTTCCAGCCGTATAAGAAAAAGCCGAGCGCGATGGCTTCAACGAAAAACGCAGTTCCTTCCCACGAAAACGGAAGCCCAAATATGGGGCCGGCGTGTTCCATAAAAGTAGGCCAAAGCAAGCCCAACTCAAACGAGAGCACGGTACCGGAAACCGCACCCACGGCGAAGAAAATAGCCACGCCTCTTGACCAGGCCCTGGTGAGTTTCAGGTAGAGGTCATCTTCGGTTTTCAGCCACTTCCAATGTGCCCTCGCCATCAGAAAGGGCATCACCATGCCTATGCAGGCAAACACAATGTGAAAGCCGAGAGATACGGCCATCTGCGAACGTGCGGCGAGAAAATCATCCATTTCAGGAACAGTTTTGGTTCATGGGCGAAGTTAATACCCAATCGTCAATAAAAATTGAATTATTCGAAGAATTGCCGTGAGGGCACAAGTCGCTTCGCTTGATCAGTCGGGGTCGTCTGCCGCCAAATGGGCAGCACTGGTTGTTCTATTTTGGACGTTATTTTCGGGTATTCGAGTAACCGGGGATTTTTTGGGTGAAAAAGTTTTAAAAATTCGTGTGTTTGTTACATGGAATCTCCTATATTTCACACCATCAACCGAATGATTTGGGTTGGTTAATTGAACTAATCCAATATTTTTTTAGATTATATTTTTTTACATTCAACTTGTTCAACATGAAATGTTCGAAAATTGCGTTTAATATTACGCTCCTTTTGTTCTTTTTTATTAGTCTCCATGCTTTCTCCCAAAATTTCTCGGGAAATACGCTCAAAAACGGCTCTCAGCCAGCAGTGAAAAAGAACGCCATCTATGTGAAACTAACCACGGCACCAACGAATGCCAGAGGTCGTTCATTTAACATCAGCACGCTCGACAAACTCAACATCGCGAGCAGGACCCAGTCGGTAAGGCGGGTGTTTCCCGATGCCGGTAAATACGAAAAAGCACACAGAGCCTACGGGCTCCATTTGTGGTACGAAATCGAATTCAGTGAAGCACAGCCAAACGAAAGAATAGACAGTTTGTGCCGGGTGTATCAGCGTGACAGCAACGTGCTTATCGCTGAGCCGGTGTACCTGCGCGAACACGGACTGGACACCCCACGTGAATCCGAGCGTTCCAACGGGCTGTTTTCATTCCCTAACGACCCACAGTTTTCTGAGCAATGGCACTATCACAATACCGGGCAGTCAGGTGGAACCGCCAACGCTGACATTAACCTTTTGGCCGCCTGGGACAAGCAAACCGGGAATCCCGACGTTGTGGTAGCCATCATTGACCAGGGAGTGGACTATAATCACCCTGACCTTGCACAAAATATGTGGGTGAATACAGCCGAACTGGAAGGGACTTCTGGCGTAGACGATGACGGAAACGGCTTTGTGGATGATATTTATGGATATAATTTTGGTGATAATACCGGCACTGTAGTGGGGCAATACCACGGCACCCACGTAGGAGGTACGGTAGCCGCCTTAACCAATAATGCAGTAGGCGTGTCAGGCATTGCGGGTGGCTCGGGCAGTGGCGATGGCGTTCGGCTTATGTCGCTGGCGGTGTTTGGTGTCTATTCACAGGGAGGTTTTGAAAATTCATTTGTATACGCGGCTGACAATGGAGCCGTGATAGCGCAGAATAGCTGGGGTGGCGGCTCCAGAAGCCTTGTGCTGGAAGATGCCATTCAATATTTTATTGAGAGAGCAGGGTTTGATAACAGCGATGCCAATTTTGCCAACAATATTCAAACGGGACCTATGGCGGGTGGTATTGTCATATTTGCTGCGGGAAACAGCAATACCACCAATCCTGACGTGGGCTACCCGGCTTCATTTGAACCGGTTATTGCAGTGGCCTCTACCGATCACAATGACCGGAAGTCAGATTTTTCTAACTACGGTGAATGGGTGGACATCTCCGCTCCGGGTTCGGATATTTTAAGCACTTTTCCCGACAACACCTATTCGATTATTTCCGGCACTTCTATGGCTTGCCCCCATGTTTCGGGTGTGGCGGCACTCATCGTCTCAGAATTTGGCGGACCGGGGTTTACCCCAGACCAGGTGCGTGGGAGGTTGTTGGAGTCTGCAGATGACATATCGGCAACTAATCCGTCCTATGAGGGTCTTTTGGGGAGCGGCAGACTCAATGCAGCGAATGCGTTGATGGTGGATGACGGTATCGCACCTGCTGATATCGATGATCTGAAAGCACTCGGTTTTTCACACAATAGCGTTACGCTGGGGTGGACGGCTACGGGTGATAGTGGGCATGAAGGCAGGGCCAGCGCGTACCACATCAGGTACTCTACAAGCCCTATTACGGCTTCCAACTTCGAAAGTGCTACTCTTGTCACCAACGCGATACGGCCATCTTCCGCCGGGGAGGGCGAAGAATTTGTGGTAAAAGGACTCAACGCATCCACTACCTACTATTTTGCCATTAAAGCGTCTGACATTTTTGGTAATCAGTCGGGAATATCGAATGTGGCAAATGCCAGTACCGATACCAGCCCGGAAATTCAGGTAACGCCGGGTAGTATCAGTGACGTCTTGTACACCGGCAATCAGGCCGTTCACATATTGACCATCGAAAATACCGGCGGGGGTACCCTGGAATATTCAATTTCCAAAAGCAAAATGACCCCGGCAATGCAGTCGGGCAGGCAAGGTGCCTGGGAGTTCAAAGCCTACGATGAGGTAGCCAGTAAAGAAATTTACGCAAGCCAAAGTAAAAACATCAGCGGGCAACCAGAAGCCAAGTCCAAACCCCGCGTCTCTCACAAAAGAAAAATTCATTCGGAAACGGGCGCCCGGTTCTTTGGCGTAGACTACTATTATTCTACCATTGACGAAATAGATCCCAGCGACGGCACGCTGATCAACAGCTTTAGTGCCCCAGAGCCAACTACGGGCGGACCCAACGGGCTCGCTTATGATGGAGAGTTTTTATATTACATCAGTGGATGGGAATCTAACCAGATTCATCAACTCGATCCTCTGACTGGAGAAGTGATTGCCAGCAAAGGCTTTCCCTCTATGCCGCCAATAGATGCGCTGGGGCACTCCGGGGAGTTCATCTACGCACTTAATTATAGCGAGGGCATTATTATTGAAATCGACTTTGAAAATGGAGAAGTGGTGCGGGAAATAGACCTGGGGGTTGACCTCGTAGGAGGAATGACTTTCGGTGGCAGCAGGAACACGCTGTTTGTTTCGCAGTCGGGCTATTCCATTTTTGAAATAGATCTATCCACCAGTGAAATTGTCAACACCATTAACTTGAGCAATGCCGTTTGGGGACTCGCGTATTCCGAAGCCCTGGGAGCGCTCCTTGTTTCCAACGTTTCATCTGCTACTATCATGATGTTAGACCCTGACAATGGAGACCTGATTGACTCATTCAATTCAGCTTTGTATAGTGGCATTGCTGCAGATGAAGCCTCAGGAGGAAATTGGCTGAGATTTAGCTCTCGCAAAGGAAGTGTAGGTGCGGGAGATACAGAGGAGATTGAGGTTATTCTCGATGCCACAGGTATGAATGCCGGAGATTACGAGCAGGCGATACAGATAGCCAACAACAGCGCGAGCAACCCTGAAGTTTCCGTGCCCGTGAGCCTTGAGGTAATTGGTGCGCCTAAAATCGAAACCAAGCCTGAGCAGATCATTTTTGAAGATACCTATATTGGCTCACAGGCTACGTTGACAATGACGGTGAAAAATATTGGTACCGATGATCTGAATGTAGCGAATATGACGGTGAGCAACGCCGTCTTTTCTGTCTCACCTACTACATTAACCCTGTCGCCCGATAGCGCTGCTGCAGTTGCCATCACCTTTGATCCAGTGCAACAAAAGTTGTATGAAGCGACACTTACGATTCAAAGCAATGACCCGGTCGACGACGAACTTGCCGTGGATCTTTCCGGTAAGGGTGTAACGCCGCCGGAAATCAGTCTTTCCGTCGAGGAACTTACCGAAGAATTGTACACCGGAGAAAAGTCGACCCAGAGCATTGTTGTGACTAACAACGGCGGCTCCGATCTTCATTTCGAGATTTTGGTACAGGGAGACACCAATGTCGGTTTTTCGATGGGAAACAAGAAATTTGATGCGAAATCACCCATTGAAATACCTCAACAGCCGACGCTGAATACAACGGCCCCACATTCAGGGCCAGTCACCCTGGCAGGATCATACACAGGAGAGTATCTGAGTTTTGGCATCAGCGACTATGGCGAGATAATGCCTTTCCAGTTTCCTGTAGGGAATGAACACCTTGCTTCTGGTGTTTACCTCTCCGGCTATACCGTGGCCTATGAAGCCGGCGGACACGACAATGTCGGATATGCGGCTTTTGGAAACCGTAATTTTATCAGTCCTGTTAGCTACACGGAAATTACCAATAATGAATCTTTAGTAGAAATTGAAGTGATCACAGCTACCCAAGACAACCGGCTTGAGATCACCAGGCTGATTACCTTTAATAAAACAGAGAAATTTGTAAGAATTGAAACTGAGCTTAGAAATACTGCCCACGAGGAATTGACAAACTTGGTTTTCAAAGCCCATGCAGATTGGGATGTGGACCAAACCATTTACAACACATGGGATTTTGACGACGAACTGGGCACTTTCTATGCTTATGATAACAATTTTGTAAGTATCATCAGCGATCTGGAGCCAGATTTTGCAGACATAAACGGTTGGGATGACTATAACAGGAGGAGTACATCTGAGTCTTTCACCGGGTCGCCCGTATTCAGTTTTGACGGGTTGGAAATACTACATTTTGAGTTGGGAAATCTCGGTATTTCTGCAAACTCCGTTAAGAAGGTTTTGACGGCTTACGTTGCCGGCGAGAGCCGGGAAGACCTTGTGGCTGCGTCCAAAAAAGCGATAAGTAAAACGGGCTGGATTAGTGTTGACACACTTTCCGCAACTGTGGCGCCAGGCGCCTCCCTATCTGTCGACGTGTTGTTTAACGCATATATGCTTCCTTCAGGGGAATACAACGCTGATATTATATTCAACTCAAATGACGTCAGCAATCCTGAGGTCTCTGTTCCCGCGGTTTTGACCGTTACCAGTGCCCCAGATATTCATCTGGACACAGAGAG
>CAYUJK010000002.1:12164-15342 GCA_964444895.1 uncultured Roseivirgaceae bacterium | reverse complement strand
CCACTCAATTTTTCGAGATCAGCAACATAGATGGCGGAAGTCCGCTGGAGTTTAGTGTCAGCCTCGGTATAGTAAATGTTCTCGACGAAAGCGGGCCTTTGAGCACGGGTACCATTCAAACGGACAAACCAGAAGAGAAGGGTTATCATTTTTCAAAACTGCCCGGAGATCAGTTGTATAGCTTCACCCGGAAATCGCCAGGCTATGATGGAACACTATCCAAAGGTGATCGCGAGCTTACAGACGAAAACAGTCCTGACCTAAACATACTACTGGATAGCCTCAACGCCGGGTATGAGGCTATCAACGCGTTAATTCCCAATAGATATGATTTCTACGACGGGCATACCGGGTACTATATCAGCGACGGCGGTAACGACATGTATGACGGCGGAAATTTTCTTACCTCTAACTTAGGCGCCTACATCAACTATACCGATGGCAGTCTTTCTACTTCACCATACCTCGGTGGTGGAAACTATTTTACCGCCAAATATCCCGGCCTGTTTGTGTTCGCAGCTGATCTCGACGGTGTAACCGATTTTACGATCGATGGTAACCTCGGAGCAGATGGCAGCGGCTCCGTGGATGGGACAGTGATAGGCATAGAAAAGTTCGGCGTTAATTACCTGGTTTTTGTAAAGCGCGTGTACGATGCCTGGGATCCCTCAGTTAACCATGTCATTATTGTAGAGGACAATGGCGAGGCTACCCACGAGTTTTCAACATATACGGACAACGACTATCACCGGGTGTTCAATTTGGACGGAATTGACCGGCTGTATTATTTGCTTTTTGCAGGGTCATCCGGCGGATATATTGACAACAGCGACATTACTGTCATCGCCAATGCTTTCCTGGATAAGCTGAGCCACCGGCAGTTTCTCACCGTGCATCCTACCTCAGGGGTTGTGGAAGCTGGGGCTACCATGTCGCTGGAAGCTACTTTTAGCAGCCGTACATTGCCAGGCGGCACCTATGACACCCACATCCTCATAAATAGCAACGATCCGCTGAATTCCCTGGACAGTGTATATGCTTCTCTTCAAGTGATTCCTGCTTCAGATATCCAGCTTTCGACATCGGAGGTGAATTTTGGAAGTCACTTTGTCGGTTCCACAATACCCGACACCATTCTGGTTTACAACAATGGTATAGAGCCACTTGTTCTTTCAGATATCTCCCTGGATAACAGCGCGTTTTCGTTCGATATCGACACCTTTACTGTAGCTCCAGGCTCGCACGCATTGCTGTCTCTGAATTTTCATCCATCTTCTGAAGGCGATGCTGCTGGTCAACTAATTTTGCAAAGTAATGATCCCGATGAAGCGGACGTGTATGTGCAGCTTTTGGGAGTGGGATTGGAGCCCCCTGTTTTGGAAGTGTCTGTTGATTCGCTTGTTGAAACATTGTATTCAGGTCAGACTTCTGAAGTTTTATTTGAAATCAGCAATGTGGATGGTGGCAGCCCGCTGGAATTCAGCATAAGCCTCGGGTCAGTTACTATCCTGGATGCAAGCGGACCCCTTAGCGCTGATGTTGTGCCAGAAAAAATAGAAAGGAGGAGGGATGGCTTTGAAAAGCTCCCGGATGAAGATCTCTATACGTTTGACAGAAGTGATGCCGGCTATACTGCCAAGACCCCTGGCATTCACACCTTTGAAACACCACCTTTAGAAGATGTGCTGAGTAATTTAAATCAATACTATGGAAATATCAATTCCTTGATTCCTAACCGGTTTGATTTTACGGAAGGACATTCAGGGTACTACATAAACAATGGGGGAAGTAATATGTACGACTACGGTAATTTAATCTCTTCTTCAAGTAGCGGGACATTGTACTATACCGGCGGAAACATACAATATTCATCGGGTCTGGCGGGCAATTACTTTACAGCCAAATACCCTGGTTTGTTTGTGTTGGCCGCCGATATTGATATTTCCACTTTCTACATTTCGGGGTACCTCGGCAACTACGGATCGGGTAGTGTAGACGGGTCGGTGGTCTCGTTGGAGCGCATGGGAAAGGAATACCTCGTTTTCATAAAGCGGGTCTACGATGCATCTACTCCTTCTGTCAATCATATTTTTATCGTCGAAAACAACGGTTCGGTTTCTCACTCTTTCGCGACCTACCCCTATTATGACGATCACTATTTATACAATTTGGGAGGGGTGAATAGAATGTACTATTTGCTATTCGGAGGAGAAAACGGGACCTATATTGATGACGAAGAAATGACAGCGATTGCCTCAGCATTTCTCAACAATGCATCGCTTGGATTTCTCAATATCCATCCTACTTCGGGAATCATTGAGGCGGGAGCATCGGCCACTATTCAGGCTACGTTTGACAGCAATACATTGCCCATAGGGGTGTACGAGACAGATGTGATGATCAGTCATAATGATCCTGCCAAAGAAACACATATTCTTGCGGCAAAAATGTACAACATAGGAGAGGCACCCGCACCCACAGACATTGTGCTATCACATAGCAGCATAGAGGAAAACATGCCAGCAGGGCAGCTGATAGGGGATCTCGATGTGGTGTACTCCACGTCGCTATCCACCTCAATCGCCCGGTCGTTTACCATCGTTTCGGGAGATGATGTCGATTGGTTTTCTATCGAAGGCGATAAGTTACTTGCTCAAACGTCCTTTAATTATGAGGAAAAAAACAAGTTTACCTTGCTGATAGAAATGGTTGATGCCGCCGGGGGAACCTATTCGAAGTCCTTGGTTATCAACGTTGATGATGTCAACGAGGCCCCTCATGATATTCGAATTAGCAAAAATCGCGTTAAGGCTTTGGATCCGGCCGGTACGGTAGTGGGAACATTGGTAACTTCAGATGAAGACAGAAAAGACAAGTCATTTGTTTACCAATTGGTAGCCGGTGGAGGCGATGAAGGCAACTCCTACTTTGCCATAAACGAAGACAAGCTGGTGGTAAAAGGAATATTTGATTTTGTCGAGACTACATCCTTGAGTATCAGGGTGAAATCAAGTGACCCGGCGGGCGCCTATTATGAGCGCAACTTCACCATTCAAGTGGATTATATCACTGGTGTCGGCGTCAATACAGCAGAGCCATCAGTGTCAATATATCCAAATCCCGTTTTAGGTGATAATGCCGTTCTCAGCCTCGAAAGCAACGAATCGGGTAGGGTAAG
>CAYUJK010000002.1:3046-12064 GCA_964444895.1 uncultured Roseivirgaceae bacterium | reverse complement strand
GCCAACAGCTTTATTGACTGATTGGCCAAAAAATGGGTGTAAATCTCCCCGGTGGTACTGTTTCTCACCATGCACTGTACGCCGTCTTTATAAGAAACGACCCCTGGAAAGCTGATCTTAAGAGAGCCCTGTGGGCTTTGAATAGGAAGCACATTGTGTTTGCCGCCTTCAAAACTCACATTTCGCTTCACAACAGGCGGTATGGTATTGACTACTACATCATAAGAAAGCACCGGGTCTACCGATACAGAGTCCGGTTTGCCATTTCTATCGCGATAGTGAACAAATTCAAACACCGACGTTTTTGTAAAGCTGTTGATAAACGACACGTTGACATTGGTTTCTATGGGTTTTTTGTCAGCGTCCAGCAATTCCACACTCACGGTGGTTTCTCCCAAGCTCTGATTTACTGCGTCGGCCAGCGCCATGCGGAAGCCGCTGATATTTCGAGCGTCGTAGTACTTGCCCATGCAGCCAAAAGCATCCTCAAAATTGTCTTCCATTCCGATACCAATAATAAATGGCTTCAGAAAAATACCTTTTTTCTGCAGCGCGAGCGATACGGCACAAGGGTCTCCATCGCATGATTCCAAGCCATCTGTAATGATAATAATGATATTCCGGTAGTCCTTGTCGGTTGGGAAATCGTTGGCCGTTTGCTCCAGGGAATAGGCGATAGGCGTATTTCCCTTAGGTTCCAGGGCTCGGATTTTCTGAATGATGGCGTCGTGATTTGACCTGGAAAAGGGCACTTCCAGCTTGGTGTCGTTGCAGCGGCGGAGACGGTTTTCAAACTGGTGTCCATATATCCGAAGGGCAAGCTCAAGGTTTTCGTTTACCCGGAGGGAATCGACAAAGTCAGAAAGAAATTTTTTGGCCACGTTTATCCTCACTGTGTTTTCCCACCGGGCATACATGCTGCCGCTGCCGTCCAACAAGAATAGAATCCTGGTCTTTTCCGGTAGTGGCTGGGTAGGCTTTTGGGCAAGTGAATCATGTGCCAAAGTGGTGAAAGCTAATGTTGCAGCGAATACTATAAACGATCTTCTCATCATATTATCTTTTGAGTAACAGGCCTGTATTACCAAAATCACGCCAGTAAGAGCTTCGCGCAGTGGACACATACCCATTATTGGGACTAACATAATAAATGCGTTTGACTATTGCGGTGGTATTTTTTATGAAAGAGCACCTCGTGGCAAAACATTACCACCTGAAACCTACCCTGATGTCAACGAAATCAGCAACAGACGTGTGTGTCTTCAGGCTGATGCCGGCTTGTAAATTTTTGGCAAATAAATATTGTACACCTACTCTTTGGTAAAAGTCGTGTACCCGTGAAGTGGGCTTGATAAAGTAGTAGCCCAATTGTTGCGAAAAGATCAACTTTCCCAGTAGGAAATCGTGCCCCGCTATTAACCCGAACGAATAAGTATTTGCGGTGTCATCATATCTTCGCGGCGAACTATCACGAACCCCTTCCAGACCTCCGTGAAGGGCACTAAGCCTGCCTACTATCCGGTGATAGCTCGCCGACATTCCGACGAGGGTAGAACGGCCAAGGTTATTGGCAATATCCCTGCGGGAGAAAAAAGGCTGTACGAGCCAAAAACGCTTTTCCGGGTGGATTTCGCGGATGCTTTTTACCTTTTCCCGGCGGTGCAGTTCTACTGGCTGTAGACTGTATTCCAGGCCGATATTAAGTGTTGGAAAATTGATTCCCCGGTTAGGCTGTTTCACACCGCCATTGGATATGTGTGAATAGGCCACCCCGGATATCAGGTGCCACTGGCTGGCAATTTCATAGTTCAGGCCAAGATGGGCTTGCAGAAAAAAACTAACCGGAAAGCTGAAAAATAGGTTTTCAGGGTTGGTATTAGCGTTGTACACCCGGTTTAGGTAAGTGAAGCCCGCACCAAGCCGGAAGGAGGGTTTGAGTCTTCCGGAAAAACTGAGGTAGGGTTCGATGAAGCTCATCGCGGCATAGCTGCTGCCCAGGACCTCCGGGTTGCCAAAATGGGTGTAATTGAGGGCAATGCCAATTTTGGGGTAGCAGGCACAGTAGTCCCAGGCTGCCTGGGTGTTGTGGCGCCGGCTCCATTCGGCTTGGATGCTCCACGGGTACGACCCTGCCACTTCCCTAAGCTCTTCGCGGTGTGGAATGATAAACCCGTAGTGGCCGGTGAGACTCAGCACCTGTGGCCTGGCGTCGTCAATGCGGGTTGGCTGGGCCTGGCCTAAATTCACCCAGAAAACAAGGAAGAGGATTAGTGCTAGTTTGTGGTATCCACAGGTTAGCACTATATGCCGTTTAGCTTTTTCAGCAAGGTGTCCATTTTTAATTCTGTTTCCTGCCATTCTTTCTGTGCTTGGGAATCAATGGTAACGCCCGCCCCGGCGTACACCAGTGCTTTTTCTTCTTTTACCAACTGCATACACCGGAGGTTTACAAAAAGATCCGTGTTGCCTTCTATGTTCACCGGCCCCAGGTAACCGCTGAAATAGCCCCTGTCGAAGTGCTCGTGTTCCTGGATAAATTTGATAGCGGCCTCTCGGGGCATACCGCATACGGCCGAAGTAGGGTGGAGGAGGCTGAGCATCACAGTGGGCAACATGGGATAGTTAACCTCATTCATATTGACAATAAAATCCGTTTTAAGGTGAATGAGGTTTCCTGCTTTCACGGTTTTGGGGCCTACCTCCTCAAACTCCCTAAGGCGAATTTTCTTAAAGCAATCTATGATGTACCTGCTCACAAGTGCTTGTTCCTCAATCTCTTTTTGTCTCCACGCGGCATCTGCCAGGTTCATGCCTTCTTCATACTTCTGCGTACCGGCAAGCGCTGTGGTTTTGAATAGGCCGTCTCCATCTACTGCTATCAGGTTTTCGGGAGTGGCACCAATCCAGGTGCCTGCCCCAGGGATCGCCACCAGGTAAATGAAGGCGTTTGGGTAGGACGCTTCGAGGCGGCGAAAAAAATCAATCGCGCTAAAATGGGCAGGGAGATCGATGCTGCTGCACCGGGCCGGCACTACCTTTCGCATCATTCCATTGCCAATTTCCGCAATAGCCCGGTTTACCATTTTTTCAAATTCCTCCGGTGTTTCACAACTGGCAGGGCCGATGCCGTCATTCCTATAAAAGGGAATAGGATGTGTATCTTCATTATTCGCTGAAAATAAGTCATTTACCAGCTGCTCATTAATCTTATTTTTAAGGTCTAATTCCGGGGATTTATCCTTTGAAAAATGAATGAGGATGTCGTCATTAATGAGGTGATTTTGGAATTTCTCTGCTTGCATGAAAGGACAAAAAAGAAATCCCGAACCCAGGTTTTCCAACTCAAAATCGCCCACAACGGTATCTTTGGATAGGCTAAGCGCCAAGCTCACCCGATCGGAAAGTGGCTTTCGCCAAACAGCCACGGGCAACTGACGTCTGACGGCCTGGGCAACGATTGATTTAATTTCAAGGCGTGAATGATCAAGGGTGTCAACCTGTTCTCTTACTAGTTCTTTTTCCATTGTTGCTGTTGCGATCTACTTTTTGTCCAACACCATATTCGTGATTCGACACAGAGACACGAGCTTGTCTTTTTCGTTTGTGATGCGAATTTCCCAAACATGCGTCCTTTTGCCGATGTGAATGGCCTTTGCCGTTCCAAGTACAAATTCGCCGGGCATGGCGCTGCGAATATGATTGGCATTTATTTCAAGGCCTACGCAGTATTGAACTGAATGATCCACACAAAAGTTTGACGCCATGCTGCCTAATGTTTCGGCCAGTGCCACCGAAGCACCACCATGGAGCATGTTCAGCGGTTGCGTGGTACGATGGTCTACGGGCATTTTCGCTTTCATGTAGTCGCCGCCGAACTCGGTAAACTCTATGCCCAGATGCTCCAGCATATTTCCTTTCGCCATCGAATTCAAAAGCTCAAGTGTGAGATTTGGATGAAACATAGCTTGAAATTAAACATTAATTATTCAATCTTTGGCGGCGGTAAAAATAGGGAAAATAAGAAGTGAAAAAAATTTATTTAATACGACACGGCCAAACGGAGTACAATAGCAAAGGCATTGTGCAGGGCCGTGGCATCAACACCTCGCTAAATGAAACGGGGAGAACACAAGCGCTGGCTTTTTTTGAACAATATAAAGACGTGCCATTCAAAAAGATATACGTTTCCAGTTTGCAGAGAACTTTACAAACCGTGGAACCCTTTATCGAAAAAGGAATTCCCTACGAAAGGCTGCCTGGACTGGACGAAATCAGCTGGGGTATTTCTGAGGGACTTGAATATTCGGCAGAGCAAAACACGCGCTATTACAAGGTGATTACTGACTGGAAAAACGGCAAAACCCACCTGAAAATAGAAGGCGGAGAGAGTCCGGTAGATGTGCAAAAGAGGCAGCAGGAGGCCTTTGAGCACATTTTGTCAAAGCCCGAAGAGGATGTGATTTTGATATGCATGCACGGCCGGGCGATGCGGATACTGCTTTCATGGCTGTCAGGATGCCATTTGCACGAAATGGATACCTTTGAGCATGATAATCTCAGTCTTTATAAATTAAGCTATTTGAATTCCGCGTTTTCTATTGACCTTTACAACGACCGCTCTCACCTGGAGCTGCGCAACCTGGCATAGCTTACCCGCTTTTTAGTTTGCAAAAGGCGACGACTGCTGTTGTACCGGCGGCCGGAATAAGACAAAAAGTATATGGCGAAAACCGAACCTGTAAATAAACAAGATCATTCCCCTCCCTTTTTCAAGTCATGGAGAGGGTGGTACATATTCGTTTTGGCTCATTTGGTTTTTCTTATTGTCTTCTTTTTTTTGTTTACAAAATACTTTGAATGAAGCCCTTAGACTGGTTAGTGCTGTCAGGAACGCTACTGTTTATTGTGGCGTATGGCGTGTGGAAATCACGTGGCAGCAAGGACATACAAGGTTATCTGCTGGGCAACAGGGAAATGAAATGGTGGACGATAGGACTTTCCATCATGGCTACCCAGGCCAGCGCCATCACCTTTCTTTCTGGTCCGGGGCAGGCATATACCGACGGAATGCGCTTCGTGCAGTTTTACCTCGGCCTTCCCATCGCCATGATTATCCTCTCAATTACGTTGGTACCCTTTTACCACAGGTTGAATGTGTACACGGCGTATGAATTCCTGGAAAAACGATTCAACGTGGTGCTTCGGGTGTTCACGGCCTTTCTGTTCCTTACTCAGCGAGGTCTGGCAGCGGGATTCACCATTTTTGCACCCTCTCTAATTCTATCCATTTTGCTGGATTGGAATATCTATTACACCAATTTGCTGATTGGTGCCTTGGTCATTTTCTACACCGTATCGGGTGGCACAAAGGCCGTAGCCCAGACGCAAAAGCAGCAAATGGCCGTAATCTTGCTGGGGATGGTAATCGCTGGTGTGCTGGTAGTGAAAATGATGCCTGAAAATGTCGGGTTTGTGGATGCGCTACATATAGCTGGCAAAACAGGCAAGCTCAACGTGATAGATCTTGAATTTGACCTCAACAATCGCTACACGATCTGGTCGGGGCTCATAGGCGGCACATTTCTCTTTCTTTCCTACTTTGGCACGGATCAGTCGCAGGTACAGCGCTATCTTTCCGGCTCATCGGTAAGCGAGAGCAGGTTAGGTCTTCTCTTCAATGGCCTGGCAAAAATACCGATGCAATTTTTGATCCTGCTGGTAGGTGCTATGGTTTATGTATTTTATATCTTCCAAACGCCTCCTTTGTTTTTTAATTCGGTAGTGGAAAAACAAGTGCTTAGTTCTGAGTACGCCAATGAATACAGCCTCCTTCAAGAGGAATATTCGGAAAACTACGCGCGAAAGAAGGAAAGTGCTTTGAATTTGCTGGACGCCATCGAGCAGAATAATGAGCCCGAAATTGAGGCAGCAACGCAACGACTGAAAGTTGCTGAGGAGCAATCAAAAGATACCAAGGCCACCGCCCTGTCGGTCATCAAAAAGGCTGATCCTATCGCTGACACCAACGATGCGAACTTTGTGTTTCTCACTTTTGTGATCAATTTTCTGCCGGCCGGATTGGTGGGGCTGCTCATCGCGGTCATTCTTTCGGCGTCAATGTCGTCCACTTCCAGCGAATTGAATGCCCTGGCGTCGACCACCTTGGTGGATGTATACAGGCGGCTGTTTGTGAAAAATGAATCGGAAACGCACTACCTGAACGCTTCCAAATGGATTACTGTAGGGTGGGGGGTGTATGCCATTTTATTTGCCATGTTTGCCAACCAGCTGGGCACGCTCATCGAAGCGGTAAACATTCTGGGGTCCCTGGTATACGGGACTATCCTTGGCATCTTTATGGTGGCTATCTATTTCAAACATTTGGGTTGGCGAAATACCCTCATAGCGGCTGCAGCGTCGGAAGTCCTCATTATCCTGTTGTGGATATTCAGCGATATCCCATTCCTGTGGTTCAATGTTATTGGTGCGCTGGCAGTGATCATCGTCGCAGCAATACTGGAAGTGGTTCATCCTGAAAAAACAGGTTGATTACTATCACACAAAACACCGAAATATAAGCCCAAATTGTCCCGGGAAATATTCTTCCAACACTTTAGTTTATAGTAAATATATAATTAACAATCAGTCAATTATATATTCTATTTTATCTGCTTCTTTATTTGTTCCAGAATTTCCAGCACTGCCGGACAAACCAGGGAATTTTGGTAGGTGAGGCTGAGTATTTGACTCATTTTTCTGCGGTTGGTATGCGGGTATTCCCGGCATGCTTTTGGTCTGTGTTCATAAACTGAACAGTGATTATTTTCCAGTAAAAACGGGCATGGGGCCGACTTGAACACATAATCTCCTTCCTCATCCATCCTCAGGTACGTGTCAATAAAATCAGCAGGCCTTAGTCTCTGCAACCGGGCGAGTCTCTCCAAATCCTGCGAGGTGATAATGGGGCTGGTGGTTTTGCAACAATTAGCACATTCCAGGCAATCGGTGTTTTCAAAAACCTTTTCGTGCGCATCCAGGAACATACCGTCTAAGTCGCGTGGCGGCTTTCTTTTTAGTCTTGTAATAAACTTTTTGTTTTCCGGAGCCCGACTTTGGGAGAGCTTCTTGAAATGTAAAAGATTCAACATTGTTCTATGCGCCTTTTGCTCTGGCATAGCGTACACACGCCTTTTGTTAGAATGATATAGGAACGTGCGAAATTAAACACTTGACCGCCAAAAAGAGTATACTTTGTCATAGGAGTTTTGAACATTTGTCTATTTATTCTTTAATTGAACAAAAAAACAGGCATTGCTATGTATCCGGGTTGGGAAATAAAAACAGGTGCTTTTCATCTTTCAGACAAAGAGTTCGAGCAGTTTTGTGCTGAAAACAAAGATATGCGTATTGAACGCGATGCCTTTAGAAATATTTGGCTTATGTCACCTACCTATTCAAGCACGGGGAAATTCAACTCGATTATTCTGGCTGAGCTTTACATCTGGAATAAAGCAAGTAGAAACGGCAATGTTTTCGATTCGTCGTCTGGGTTTTTTCTACCCAACTCAGCCATGCGTTCCCCGGACGTAGCCTGGATATCTAATGAAACATGGGACAACCTGAGGCCAGAAGACAAAGAAGGGTTTGCCCGGGTGTGTCCGGAGTTTATCGTGGAATTGAAATCCAAAACCGACGACATTAGCGAACTCCGCAAAAAGATGAATGAATGGATCGACAATGGATGCCAGTTGGCCTGGCTGATCAACCTGGATAAAAAGGAAGTAGAGATTTACCGGCCAGGTAAAAAATTGGAAGTTCATAGTGGCTTTGAAGGGACACTCTCCGGCGAGTCGCTTTTGCCAGGATTCGAATTTGACCTTTCCCTTCTCGTGTAGTAATCAAAGGCAAATTTCAAGTATCTACCTCTTTAGAGCTGTTTTTATTCTGAGCCCTATCCAACCACAGGCTGTGCTTGCCCGCAATATTCCTTTACTTTCGCATCATACAAGTCCTGCAGTCTTCGGGTCACAGGTCCTGGCTTACCATCTCCGATCTTCCAGTCATCAACCAAAATAACAGGCGTGATTTTCTTTGTCGTTCCGGTAATGAATGCTTCACTGGCTGATTGCAGTTCCTCCATGGTCACGTCCCTCTCTTCAACGCTAAACTCACTGCTTGCCCAACCGATGATTTTTTTCCTGTTGATTCCCTTCAGGACATTTGTACCAGCGGTAATGATTTTATCGCTTTTATCAACGATAAAGAAATTGCTGCGCGTCAGTTCCAGTATATTTCCTCCATAATGGTAAAGCGTGTCCACGGCACCGGCCTTCTGCACTTCCGGAAGCCTGTGGATGCCCACAATGTAATTAATGGTTTTCACCTCCGGCAGGTCGCGCTGATACGCATGGCTTACGACTTTAATTCCGTCCCGAAAGTGCTCCTGAGGCGGCCCGCTGATGGGTTCGTTAATGGCAAAAAGGGTAGGGGATCCGATGGAATATCCGTTAGGAGACTCTCCTCCTGTAAGCACAATTCGCACGCCGGAATGTGCAATTTTGTTTTTTCTCAACATTTTCAATATCAAATGTTTAAGATCGTCTTTTGCCACCGGAGGTTCAAGCCTGAGTGCTCGGGCCGAATTGAAGAAGCGTTCTAAATGGTCGTCCATAAATAAAGGCGTAAACCCCTCCATCCTGAAGAAGTCAAACACCCCATAGCCCCGAAGCAAGGCCAGGTCGGTGATCTTCACCGAAGCACTTGCAAGGTCTATTATTTTATCATTGAAAACACAGGCATTCACCACGCGAAAATAGTAATTTACAGACAATTACAACGCACCGGGTTTTCACCGTGTCTAAAAAGCAAAAAAACACGAAGGACTATGAAACCGACATTTACCCTTTCAAAATTTTCGGGAATGATAATTTCCGTTCTGTCGCTCCTTGTCTTTAACGCCTGTGAAGATAAAGTAGAAGTGACCCAAAGATACACCATCTACGAACCGGTCTTTATGAC
>CAYUJK010000002.1:0-2946 GCA_964444895.1 uncultured Roseivirgaceae bacterium | reverse complement strand
ATGCCTTTGCCATGCTTGAGTCAACCAGTGCCGCACCTGGCCCTTCTACGGGGATCGGAGGCTCCATGGCTACTTTTACCATTGTAAACGACAACCTGTACATACTCGATAATCCCAGTGTAATGGCCTTTAACATTTCCAACCTTGAGGAGCCCGTTAAGACTGCCACAGTGAATCTGGAATGGGGAATTGAAACCATCTTTCCATACAAGGAAAACTTGTTCGTAGGCGCACAAAATGGCATGTATATACTCGACAACTCCAACCCTGACAACCCGGTATTGTTGTCAACATTTACGCACATATCGAGCTGCGATCCTGTAGTCGTGCAAGACGACCGGGCTTACGTAACCCTCCGTTCGGGCAATACCTGCCAGGGATTTACTAATCAGTTGGAAGTAGTTGATATCAGCAATCTCAAAAACCCCAAGCTTGTCAAAACCTATCCCATGACGAATCCTCACGGTCTGGGAATCGATGGAAGCACCCTGTTTATCTGCGAGGGCGCCTCGGGGCTCAAAATATTTGACGCGGCTGATGACCACACTATTGACCAAAACCTCGTACTACACCGGGACGATTTTGACGCCTACGACGTCATTCCTTTTAACAATATCCTCTACCTGATAGGCGAAGACGGCCTGTTCCAGTTTAGCTATGCCGATAGGGAAAATATTGTGTTGCTCAGTGAATTGACCTTTGAATCCTCTATGCCAGAGCAGTAGTTTATGGGAACAGGTAAGAAATTAATAAGATTGCTACTCGTCATTGGGGCAATCTTTCTTTTTTTTGTGTTTGCAGAAGCACAGGCCCAGGAACGTATAAAGTTGTCGCTAAAAAACAGCACCACCATTAAAGGGTTACTGCTTCATCGTTTTGATTCTGCCGGTGTTTTGGTAAAGTCACCCGGGGAGGGTGTAGTGCAGCGGTTTGATTATTCGCAAATCAGGAGGATCAAAGTCTACGGCACCCCGCCAGCATTTAAGACACCTTCTTCGTATGGCTCTTCGGTTAGTTTTTACGACAGGATATACCATCACATTAGCCTGGGTGTGCTATTTGGGTCCACTGACGACAACTTTTCCATGCAGGTTATCAACGGATACAGCATTTCAAAATACCTGGATGCTGGGCTGGGGGTGGGCTATGATGAGCATACCCATGCCAGTCTGCTGCCTCTTTTTGTGGAGGTGAAAGGGCATCTTGGTTCCCGGAAGGTGATGCCGTACGTTTTTACTCACCTGGGGCACAACTTCGTCGTAGGCCACGGGGGCAGCATGCCGGCGGAATACGATACGCAGGGTGGATTATTTTTCAGAGCCGGAGCGGGGTACCAGGTTAATTTTTGGGAAACGGCGCTCACCTTTTCCCTGGCGTATTCCCATCAACGCCACCAGCGTGAGTTTGAACTATGGGATACGTTCATTCAGGAAAAATTCTTTCTGAACAGGGTCGACTTTAAGATCGGTTTTTTGTTTTAAGTAAGAAAGATTTTTTATTATTGGATAAAATCCTGAAACTGATGCTATGAGCAGACTACTTCTTATGGTTTTGGCGGTGCTTTTGTGCGTTCGTTGTAGCGAAAAAAAGACATCCTCTGACGACGAGGCAAGCAAAAACTTGCAGACCGCTTTTAGTGATCAGTTTATCGATGGACAACCCGTTTCCTATTACCTCAATAGCTCAGACATACATCCCCTGGCGGTAGACTACTATCATGGCTTGGTGGATATCCGGGAAGACGAGCAGACCGGAACACTGCTGAACGTCCTCACTGGAACGAAGAATGAATTGACGCCTTTTTACTATCGCTGCTTCATGAATATTTGTAAGAACAACGGCGATGAACTTCAGAATTTTTTAGGAAAATATTGCATTCGCCTGCTGGAAAGAAACACCTACTACTGCATCAAAAAGCTGCGACAGGGCTCTCCCGACTATTTCACAGGCCTTGTTGCCAATGAGATATATCAGAAAGAGGACTGGGATAATGAGATTAACGCGCTCTCACTGGAGCTACACCTAAACCTTGAGAACGAGGCCCCGGAACTCCGAAAAGAACTCGATTTATTCATAGTGGGTATTAAGAACGACATCGAACATCTTTCAAGTAATTAAAGATAATATCCCTTATGTCATAAATTATCTTTATTTTTTGTCGAACGAAAGATGAATACCCCGACATTTTTTACCTGGCAACCAGATGAATGTATCGGTACGAGATAAAATCATACTAATAACCGGCGCCAACTCAGGAATCGGAAAATCCGCGGCCCTCAACCTTGCAAAAAAAGGCGCTACCATTGTGATGGTATGCCGAAATAAGGAAAAAGCCGAACTCGCCCAATACGAGATTATCCATTTGTCAAAAAATGAAAACATTCATCTTCTCACGGCTGACGTGTCGTTGCAATCGGAAGTGCTCAGACTAGCAGAAACAGCCAAAAACATCTTCCCCCGAATAGATGTGTTGATCAACAATGCCGGGATACTGGGTCCGGTGCGACGCACAGAAACCAGGGAAGGGAATGAGCTGACCATCGCCACTAATTTTTTTTCCCAGGTGTGGATGTCGTTGTATTTTATTGACTGGCTCGAAAAAAGCGAAGCTCCCAAAATCATCAACATTACCTCTTACACGCACCGGCTGGTTGCGCTTGATTGGAAAGACCTGATGTTGAATTACAGCTATCGCCCGTTTGTCGCGTACGGAAAATCTAAGCTGATGGCAGCGATGTTTGCTGTTGAGCTGGCCGAAAAACTGAAAGAAAGAGGTGTTTTGGTAAACAGTGTTGACCCGGGTACGGTATACACAAATATTTCACATTCCTATCCCAAGCTGTTCCGCATTCTGTACCAGTTGGGGGAGCCCTTTATGAACACACCCGAAAAGGGCGCTGATACCATCGTAAAGCTATGTGTGGATGACAAATGGAATAGCACCAC
>CAYUJK010000001.1:67601-76722 GCA_964444895.1 uncultured Roseivirgaceae bacterium | reverse complement strand
GGTTTGCTGTTTCACCAATACAATTTTCTCCGTTCTGCATCTTTAGCAGTAAATCGTTAATTTCTTTTTTCATATCGCTACTGTATTTATTTGCATGTTGCATGGGTGTTGTATGCCGTTGTGGTAAATCAATGGGTTTTCAACTATCAACTCTTTGTAGTTTTTGCTTTGTTCCATTTCTAAAAGCATTTCATTGATATGATCTGGTCTTTCCATCGCTCAAAATTTAATTTGCTTTTCTTAGTCCCGTACGATTGTAGTACATACGCTCACTTGCTTAGCCTTTCCAATCCGTCATAATAAGCCTTCATAATCGTCCACCAACTTCCATCTCCTAAATGCCACCCGGCCCACTGTTCTACAAGTTTGCTGTTGCCCATCTGGTTTATGCGATGGTCTTCACTCGTGTCGTTTTCGTCATCCGCACCCAGACGTTGGCGTACATCGCCTATTATCCCAAGTTTGGCAAGCTTTTCTACATTGGTCATACCTTATTTGATTTTAGTTTTCACGTATTAAATCCCCGCTTATCTTCTTCACTC
Organism: uncultured Roseivirgaceae bacterium; assembly: GCA_964444895.1. GTDB lineage: Bacteria > Bacteroidota > Bacteroidia > Cytophagales > Cyclobacteriaceae > CAJXNP01. The sequence goes on along the minus strand of CAYUJK010000001.1, from coordinate 76,180 downwards.
GTAATCAAACTCATCGTAATTACTCCTTAGCCGCTCTATAAGATGGATGTCCTCGTCGGTGTCATCAGGAGCATCGGTATATGTTCTGGTGTTTGGAATTACTGTTTTATTCCTTTGGTTATTAGCCCACCACGCATTATTTTCATCGACCCACGCGGATGTAAAGTGCGCAGGCTCCTCCTTGCTTGACCGAAGAATAGCAACCAAAAACAAACAACCAAAAAACCCCACCATGCCAGACAGGCACAGCCACAAGACAAACCACTGAATTGAAATCTCTATCATAGTCGTATAATTTTATTTGTTTTCCCGTGTGATTTCCCTTTAAGGTATTCCCGCAGAAGAAACACCCAGTCAAACCTTGCGTCCCGTTTGGCGCGGTCGGTGTGATCATCAAAAAGGATGTGCTCGTCCATTGTCCCAATCACGATGTTCAGTTTGTTAAACTTCAAATCCGGGTAACTCCCTTTGTTCAGCACATGCATGAAGTTCCATTCAGAGACGTGGAATATGGGGTCGCCACTGATCTCCGACAGGAGTATTGTGCATCCGTATTTTGGCGAATACACTTGCCTTTCCTGGTGTATCTCGTGGTAAAATTGTAGAAGGCTTCTTTTTTCTTTCTTTGCCATAAAAACATTTTAAATGGAAGGGGTGCTACCCTTCCCGATAATCACTTCTTAACCAATGGGTACGCCGCGTTCGGCTTCATTGTGTCGTTTATAATGGCATCATACCTGCCTATCATGTCCTGGATGTGGCCGTCTTCCATAGAGTGGATGTGGTCAATGCCATAATAGGAGATGATGCGGTCCGACTTGATGCCCATCACACTGAACTTCTTCACGTATTCATCAATCAGATCAATCGTGCTGGCATCAGCCTTTGGAGCTTCTTCTGATTGGCTTTCCTTAACCTCTTCATGGGCAACCTCTACCGTCTCCTGCGCGGGTTCTGGTTTTACCTCTTCTTTCGTGGGGATGATCTTGTTCTTTACGGCGTCCTGGGTTTTTTTAGAAGTTTCCTCACGTTGTTCCGCCACTTGCTGACCCTCGTATTCCTCATTAGGAACCACTTCGAACGTGCCGTCTTCGGTGACAGAGGCCGTCGCTCCAACCTCCACAGCATCATCGGTTTTGAGGGCTATGTGAAGTTCTTTGGTTTTGGGCAGCATCTTGGCCACCTGCTTGATGGCGGTCTTTCTCCACTGCCATGCGAAGGGGTCTTTGTCCTCATTCTTCCACGGCGAATTGTCAAAGGCGGCGGACTGGCTTATCGCTTTGATTTTGTCTATTTCCTCGGCCCACACGGTCGCCCACACCGGGTTCGGGGAATCTTTGAGCCACACCACTGCATAAGCAGCGATCCTCGCGCCCCTGTCTTTAGGTCTGCATGGCTCGTGTATTAAATCCGGTTTTAGTCCTTTTCTGTCTTCAAATCTATCACCCTCATAAACAATTTCTGAGGTTACCTGTGACACCCTGGGCTGCCTGTGCATTAATTCAAGCCACCCCTGGTACCCTGTTTGGTATTGGGCTTCTTTTATCTTTTGCCATTTCCCGTCAGCGCCTTTTACAGATCGGTTGTACGGAAGGATAAAGCTCAATCCAAAAGGAGTGTTGGGCATTAATCCAAGTTCTGCGGAAGTCAGTATAGCATTAAACAAACTCCCTCTATCACAATTTAGTAGATCGGGTGTCCTTTTAACAGCGTTAACTACCGTTACCATAAACTCTTTTTTGCTTACCCCTTTTTGCTCAAGGAGCTGGCCAATGGTTGCTTCGTAGTTGGCCACCTGCTTTTCAAACTTGGTGACTTCGGTCTTGTATTGATCTTGTTTTGTGACTTGATTTTCCATATATAGAATTATTTTGTTGCTTTTTCAATTGCTTTTCGGGCAATACTTAGTTTTTCTTGTTTGGTGAATTTTCTTGGTGATCGTTCAATGTCTCCAACACATATTTGCAAATATTCGAGTAAATCAGGGGCCGCTGCAATAAGTTTTACATCCTTGTCTCTCCAAATACTTTCGGCCACAAGTGCCCCACCATAATATTCGTACGCCTTTGTTCCTGAATGACCTGATTCTTCAGGCAATCCATCGGGGGTGTCTGTTATTACGCACCTACCCCTTTTACCAATTGACCACTTTTCCATATTCACTATTCGTTTAAATGTATCCTGGCTAATTCCTCCACCTTCTCCCACAGCCCTAACTCGTTATAGGCGTTCACATACCCTCTCCCGTGCATGAACTTCTGTATAGTATGCTTCATGTCCTGCTTTTCCTTCCCGGTTAGTTCGAACCAGTGCCGGGACAATAACAATGTTGCATACAGAATGCCGGCATCGTGGAAGGCACACCGGTAGTACTCTATTTTTTCCTTATACTCTTTGCGGGTCAACCGTTTTTCTTGCTGCTCACTCATAAAACCTTGTTTTTAAGTTCCTGGTATTCTTTCAAAATATGATCATATTCCACAGTTGCATAAATCCTCTCCGTGGTGTTGATGGAAGAGTGCCCCATCATAGCTGATATGGCTGCCATTGAGAAGCCTTTCATCAACATCAGGTACCCAAACGTATGCCTGCCCCCGTGCGGGGTCATCTGGCGCGAAATTCCGGCCTCTGTGGAGAGTTCTTTGAGCCAGTAATAGTAAGAGGTGGGTACGGAGATAAAATCGCTTAAACCGCCTCTATTGGCTTTAAAATATTCTGTCAACCGCTCCGCTTCCGGGAATAGCACAATCTCCGAATAAGAACCGGAGCTATTTTTTGTCTTTTTCCTCCTGATCCTGATTTTCTTATCTCCACTTATGGAGGTGATAATGTGTGCTTCAGGGCTGAAGGCTTTTATTTCCTCTACGGACATGCCTGTATGGCATTGAAGCAGTGATATATTCCTGATATACTCCTTTTCACCTGCAAATGGAAAGCTTCGCCAAACCTCAAAATCCTGATTTCTCAAAAATAGTTCCTTGTTGTCCTGCTGGCCGTTTTTCTCTTCCTCGGTCATGTTGATCTTGATGCCGGCGGTCGGGTCATTGGCCGGGGAAACCACCTCTTCTGAGTAGAATTCTTTCATCACACGAAAGACGTTCTTCAAGGCAGAGAGATACACATTCCGGGATGACCGGGAGAGGATGTTGTTTTTCCCTAAGATGAAATCAGATACATCCTTTCTTCTTACCTGGTCCAGTGTCATTGCCTCTGGCTTGTCTATCATAAATTCATCCCATACCCTGGAGCATGTTTTAAGCCACCGGTCGGACAGCTCCAGGTAGTTCTTTTGTGAGAAGAGCGCCTTTGCTTCCGGCAGGGTTATATACCTGTTTACACTATTGGCGCCGAACTGGGATTTTTTCAATAGCCCGTTCCTTTCACACAGGGATTTGTAATAATCCCTTTCTTTTTCCAGTTGCAATATTTGTTCTGAGATTGTCATTTACACTGTTCGTCGACAAACACTACAACCATCATTAAAATGACAGCAAAAAACATAAAAGCCCTCGTCACCCAGTGCCAGTTACCAGGGTTCCAGTCCCACTCCGCAAAAGCGGACGCTAAATAGACCATCCCTGATACGAATAACACAAGGATTAATGTGATTAATATTTTTTCCAAAGATTTCATTTGATTAAGAATTTTAAAGCGTAAACAACCCCGTGGCTTGCCGCTGCAAACAACAGTAATCCAGACAGCCCCCAAAACAGAAAGCTTCCCATCAAATACTCTACCGTCCGGGAAATATGGGGATGGCGCATCTTAAACCTGATCATCCGGGTTTTCATGTTCCAATATTTTAGTTGCGAAATATTCGCGCCACTGAAAGTATCTCTCAATGGTTCGTTCTTGTTGCCATTTTAAATCGTCATCTTCACTGTCGAAAGCCGCCTGAAGCGTGTCAGACACATTCTCAACAGAATCTTCTATATAATCTCTCAAAGTCAGATAATCATCTTTTGGGTAGGCCTTAAGATGCCACTCGGCAATCAGCTTTTTCTCTTCAACAGAAGCGTAGTTGTAATAATCAGTAACGCGCTGAGGCCGTTCCCTCATTTTAGGCTCAAACCAATCCGGTATCACAGATGGGGCGTGGATCATGGTATATTCCTTTTTGGTTAAGCCGGTGTAAAAATGAATCTCCGTCCCACTCAAAGTGTTTTGCTTATAAGAAATAGCATTTGATGGTTTCTCTGAATTTTTCATGTTCTACGATTTTATAATGGGCATCAAATCTGATCATCCGCGCCTTCATGGGCGTGTTCTTCAAAATGGTTTTCCAAAGCTTTTTGGGCAATTGAATCCAAACCACTCCGCCCTGTCACCCCTCCATTCAGGGTTTGCTCAACTACCATCTTGTGGAACTCAACTATAATGTTTTCCTTGTCCTCCTGGAAGGATTGTCCCAAACCCATTTCCTCGGATTTGTCCCTAAGAATTCTTTCTGAAGTAGTCATGTCCCTAATCTTTTGTCCCTATTCTTGTAACGCGATGTTACAAAAAATGTTCAGCATAAACAATTAATTGCCGTTCTTTTTTCTTTCTGACAAGAAAGAACGTAGCTCTTCCGTCCCCATCAAGTCCTTTTCGGCTTTTTGAGGGTGTCGTACAGGTGCTCAAAATCCATGTATTTGTATGGGTGATTGACCCTTTGTGCTCCTGGCTTTCTTTTCCATTCTACTTTGAGGAAAGCGGGTATATCGCCGAACCCTTGTGAATTCATTGTGTTTGACATAGTGGTAAAATTTAAGTTTGTTTACGTGTTACACGCAAGGTCACTATTCGTCCTCGGTAATATCATTTTTAGACCAATACCTTGCTTTCCATTCACGTCCATTCCCCTCCCGCTTTTTCGCTAAGGCGCAAGTTTGGCGTTTCGTTTTTCTTCACATCCTACACACATAAACATATCTATTTGTCCTTTTGGGTGATTCTTCCACCATTCAGTAGGCCCACAACTCCACGGCCACGGGAACCCCTTTGATTTAGCTACCTCATGTAATGCCTCTATTTTTTTTGCCGTTTCTGGATAGTACCTTTTCAAGTCCTGAAACTCTCCATTGTCAGCAAATGATCCGCATAAGCATTCCCCCGAAATACACATAAGTTCTTTTACCATATTCAACGGCATGTCATTGTCACGTCTATATTGCAAACATTCTGCTGCTGACATCCAGAAGATAGGATTAACCCAAACTTTTGAATCAACCTTTACAACTTCTTCAGTATAACCTTGTCTGATTTTACTCTCGTCTCTTCTAATGCCGCTGAGAAGCAACACGTTTTCCCTTGCGTGTGGTCTGGATTTGCATTCATAAGTCACAAATTGATTTAAAGCCCGCTCCTTTAATCGTCTATACATGATTTGGTGAGATTGTTTTGTCGGGCCAGGAAATCCAAACCGTTCTATTAACTTATCATACCAGTCGCTACGTTTTGGAGGTTTCCTAATTGATAACATCCACCCATATAATTCGCAAATATCCTTCACATATTTTTGCGTTTCAGGAATCCCGATTGTCGTATCGCCATGATACACTACGAAATCAATACCCATATCTCGGAGTATATTTGCGCTAATGTGCGAGTTAACCAGACTATCATACCCGCCTGAAAACATAAGCACGACTTTCACGGGATCATACTCCCTTACCGCCTTTTCAATTATTTCCCGTGGGGGTTTACGCACATTCACGGGTGCGATTTCATTTCCAAATAGATCCTTCCAAACGCTCATTTATTTTTTCTTTTTTGCTTCGTAGATACTTTTATGATATTCGACCGTGCCAGTTTCTAACACACGCTAAGAAAACATGCCGTGCCGGACACGTTTCTTAGCTACATCGTTGTAGCACAGTAAAACGATGCTACAACACCAACTATAAGTAATGCGGGTGTCGTAGCTCGTAGCAAGTTTAGTGCTATGCTTCTTTTTCTGCCAACGCTCCGTTCTCAACCAATTTCATATTCGTGAAATAATTGATGTCATCATCTTCAACGTTCACAAATTCCATAGGTACTCTTTTCAAATAAACAAACCAATGGCTGCCAGTTTCTTCGGTGTAAAACTCGGAAATATTCTCTCGCCCGATTATTTCCCTCTGCCATTCAAACACTCTTTCCACATCCTGTTGCTCTTCTTTCGTACCCTTTTCATAAAGGCTTGGAAATCTTACAACACATTCAATGTAAGGGCTTCCTTTCTTCGTTTTTCCGAGTTTTACTTTTGCTCTTCTTGGTAGAGCCTCCCTGATTCTGTCTAAGTCAATTGTTACCATTTTAATTTATATTTATGCCCACGCTCAAAAAATAAGCGGGAGCGGTTAGTACTCGTATCAAGGTCAGTGCTGTAATGTCCGCACTACTCATAGCTGTATTCCGTTAACAGCAATAGGGGTGAAGTTCTTCGTAGATAGTTTCGTGATGAAAAAATTTAAGAAAAACTCCACCCGCTAATGATTTTATGATTTCTCTAATTGCTCCAAATCTGCTTTCATTTTTGCAATCCTTCTTTGTTTAATATCCTCTTTATTTAAGTCGTGATATTTCTTTAAAACAGCTTCGTAATTATTGAAAGCATCCCTTGCATTTTCTAATTTCCAATACAAACAGTGGTTTGCTTCGTCAATATAGTCGGGCTTGTAGCTTTTAAGTTCAAGCCAAAACTTTTGAAAAAAGTCGGTTGGGTAATCTTTATTAAAGATTCCACCATCGCCAAAAATATATGCACCAGTCGGGAAACTTACCGTAAAAAGATATTCGTCTTCTGGTTGCCTTCCATCGACAGACCAACTTATTGTCCTTCTGTATTTTTCTCCAAACAATCCTATTTTCTTTTCACCAAAACTTTGATAATCTAAAGAATCAACCCTCTTTGGGTCAATGTTTAATCCGTATTTCTCTTTTAATTCAAGTCCAAACAAATGAACCTTAGCCTTTCTTTCAAGTTCTGCAATGTCATACAAACACAATTCTCTGTGCTTATGCAATACTTTTAAAATTTCATCGTATGCTTTTTTTGTTGCTTCCATTTCTTAATGATTTAATGATTTTCCCACGCTTTTTTTTCTTAAATTTTTTCTTCGTGCTTCGTAGCAAGTTAGGTGGTGGAAATCCCTACTGCTGGTAACACGGGTTTGGCAAAAAAGCGGGCTACGGTGGTAATCCGAACAGTTGTGCTTTTAATGGAGTGTAGTGCAAGTTTGAAACGTTATTCCCACACTACATAATCCCACGCCTCACCAGTAGATTCCAACAGCAACGTAAGTCCGGTAGATGAAATAATCCAAAGCTGTCCTTCATTAAGTGCCGGAGCCACCTCATATTCCCTGTCCCACAAAAACAGATACCTCCGGTCAAAGAAGTACAGGTCCAGGTATGTCAACTCTCCACCCTCCAGCACCAGGCAGCTGTCCCCTTTGAATGAGATGTAGAAGTCCGAATTTCCGCTCACCCATGAATTGGTGTTAAATACGGTCTTGGGTATGATCCCGTCTGGATACGGGCCCGGAAGCACCTTTTTTTCTTTGCAAGTTTCCCAAATTGACTTTTCCTGGGAGCTGGCAGGCTGTGCCAGAATTGCCATTAGGGCCACCACCAATAATATTCCGACTATTATGTAAGTGGTTTCTTTAGAATACTCGTTTCTCATGTCTTTAATCGATGTTTTGTTTTAAAATCTGTTCTGGGTCGTTTTCAGCCCCGTGGGGACACGATGTCCTCGCGAGGCAAACAATCACTAAGTCAGGCATTCGAAGGGTACAGAGCGGCTTATTTGCCCGCAAACCTGTCCTGGTACTTTTGAGCCTTCTTTAAAGCGTTCTTGGTATTGAGCGCCTGAAAATATACCCGCCGGGGGTCATAGCTTACTTTCCTCTCCGTGGGGGAGTACCTGGCTTTCGGGATGATCATATCGGACTTGTCCTTTTTGATGGCCACCCTCTCCCGGACCTGCACTTGTTCCTCCCGGAGGTTGTCCATATCCACTGGGGCCGTGGGATCAAAAGAATATAGCTTTAATGATTTCCGGTACCGCATGGAACCAATAAACCGGTATTCCTGTTTTACCTGCCTCTCCTCGGCCTGCTGGACCTTTGGGATGTGTTCGAGTTCTTTCATGAGCTGATTTTTTTTATTGCCTTTTCCACCAGCTCTATCGTTGATTTGAGCTGATCTTTTGTAAAGGGTATTCCCTTCCCAATTAATTGTTCCCCGGTCCGCAGATCCTCCACGGCCAGTGTAAGGAGGTATATACCTCTCTCTTTTTTTTGTTCGTGTGAAGCCATTATCCTTTCATGAAGTTCACGAATGTTTTTGTGGCCTCAAAGCAAGCCTGAATTTTCCTGAATTCAGGGGTGTTTCGAGGCGTTGAAAACTCCTCATCGCCAGCAAACCACTCTTCCCATTCTTCTATTGTCTTCCTTTCGCATCCTATTATGATATTGCCGTCAGTGTCTTGGCCATATACCCATTTACAATGAGGCATCATTAGCCCACCCCGGAAGTTTCCACCCCAGAAGTTTCCACCCCAGAAGTTTCCACCCCGGAAGTTTCCACCCAGGAAGTCTCCACCCCGG
>CAYUJK010000001.1:0-67501 GCA_964444895.1 uncultured Roseivirgaceae bacterium | reverse complement strand
GTCTCCACCCCGGAAGTTTCCACCCAGGAAGTCTCCACCCCGGAAGTCTCCACCCCAGAAGTTTCCACCCCGGAAGTTTCCACCCAGGAAGTCTCCACCCCGGAAGTCTCCACCCCGGAAGTCTCCACCCCGGAAGTTTCCACCCAGGAAGTCTCCACCCCGGAAGTCTCCACCCAGGAAGTTTCCACTTTTCCATATCACCCATCCATAATCGGCTATTTCCACATCTGCATTTTCTGTTTTGGCCGAAACCAGCCATTCAGGCGCATTTTTTAGTTCTGAAATTTTCATGCTTACTATTCTTTAATTTTTAATTCGCTTAATCTCTGTTCTTCCCCTTTTAACTACCTCAGCTATTCGAGGGGTGCGAAAACCGTATACCATTTTAGAAACATAAAGCGCATCCACTGTTATATCAATGGCATCCAGGCTATTTTTTTTATCTCAAATACCGCGTGTAAATCGTCTGATGGAAATGAGTATTTGAACCCGCCATCTATCCACGCTTGTATTTCGGCTTCGTCTTGGAAAGTATGCGCGGATTTTACTTCCCTGGTCATTGACCCTTCCCATGATTCTAAATACTGCCCCGTGTCGGGGAAAAATATTATTAGCCTGACCTCCATTATTCAATCCTCCTTTCGTACAAAGTTCTGATTTCGTTAGTCGCCGCCTCTATATGAGCCAGGGCAACTTCTACCCGTAGGCGTTCGGTTGCCCTGGGTAGCTCCTGTTTGATTATTTCAAGCTGCATTTTCAGTAATTCAAAACTGCTGTCCTGATAGCCTGATCCCGGCGCGCGGTGGTCCCGGTGGCCGTCCTCCCGGATGTAAGAGAGAGACGCGGCAAGCATGTCGTTCACCGCGATCTCGTGCAATATGTCTTTAGTTCTCATTATAATTCCTTTTCGTAGGAAAAAAAGAAGTAATCAACACTACCGGAATCTACATAAGCCTCATATACCTCAGTTTCCATAGTTACATTGTTTTCGTTGTCGTGAGTTCTGAATCTCTTTGGCCCATAAAACGAAACCATGCCATCGCTCCATTCACCGCCATGATTGTTTTCGTGGATGTTTTTGAAGTGAGCTATTGCGGCTCTTTTTCCTTCACTGTAATTCTCAACTTGCTCGTAGGCTTCCGCATACTTCAAGTCTTCAATGCTTTTCATTCGGTCTATTGTAATCATGTCCTTAATCTTTTGTTGACCTCCCCCGAAGGGGAACGCCCTGAGCTTAACAACCTCTTTAGACCCGCTCAGGCGGGGAAATCGCGTTAAGCGGCATACAGGGTGAATTTATCCTGATCTTTAAAAATAATATACCGCAAGCCGGACCTTTGGGCCGCCTCATGGTCTACGCATTTAATCCAAAAATTCCCGTCTCCGGCATAAAAACCTTTGCCGTACCGTCAAATTCTTTAAGTTTTTGAATTGCACCCTCAATAGCGTTCATAATAGTAGTATTTAATATTAATATTTCTGTTTCGCGGTTACGACCGCTCATCAGTACCGGCGATCACCGGCAGACAGAATAAAAGCGTGTTAAAAACCCCCGCCCACCTTCGAGCGGGGGAAAGCAAAAAGACTAAGACAATAATTCAAAATGTCTTAAAATGTCCCTGGTTACCTCAGTGGCAGCCACAGCCGCCGCAGCTGATAAAATGATGATTGATAACATGTCCCTAAATTTTTGAATGATACATCTATGAATTAAACGATAAGAATTTCCTGCTTGATCCCGGTAGCCTGTACCAGTTGTTGTGCCGCTGTAAAAGACAGCCCCGGTGCACTTTGTTGAGTGAATTCCGAGGCCCAGTAAGCCAGGCATCGGAACTCAAATGAATATAGGGCGGTTTTCATGCGTTTTCAAGCTGATCTGCCCAATACATTGCCACCTGTTCGGCAGCATACCACGCGAGTACATTAGTTACCGAGGTGCTTTCTTCAGGGTTACCCCAAAGAGCCTCTCCAATCTCGTCGGTGTAATCTTCCTTACCGTCAAATGGAGCGAACGCGGCAAAGCCTGCAATCATGTCAATTACGTTTGATTCTCCCAGCTCTTCGGCTTGCTGTTTCGCAAGCGCTAAAATGTCCTTACGATGCTTCTTGTAGAAATCAAAAGTATCATCGTAATAAATGAAGCCAGAGAAACCGCCGTCAATACCGTGTTTTACAACGTCCTCAAAATAATCCGGTGTTAACCCTTGCTCAATTACCGCTACGGTAAGTCTTTCGATGACGCTATCGGAGTTCTTTAACTCTTTTAGCTGCTTTTTTGAAAAGTTTTTCATTGTCTTAATCTTTGAATTGAAAATGTCCTTAATCTGATTATTGTAACGCCAAGTTACACAAAAGGTTTGGGTAAGCAAAAAATATTTTGTTTTTTTTTCTGAAAATTTGGAAATGAGGGTGAAACAAATTTACTTTTGTGCGGGTTTGAAGAAGAATATCAGTGATGAAATAATATATTTTATATATCAAGATACTTCTTCAACCCCTGTTCCGGCGATGACATCAAAGGACAGGGGTTATTTTTTGTAGCAGTCCGAACGGCTACGAATCGTTCCGCAAAAGATTAAACCCTCAAAACGTATTTTTTGGGCGTTGTCATTTGGCCATAACAAAAAGGAGCGGAATACGCCAGCTACCACGCTGGTAGTACAAACCTAAGACATACAGCGAATCAAGCTAATTAAGGAGTTAAATGAGGGGAAAGGGTCTTCTATGACTTGTTACCCACCCTCAGCCACAGCATACGGAAACTCGAACTCAACGGGAAGATAATTTATACGGCCTCAAAAAAAGTCGATCTCTCTACCTGGGGAGGGGGGAGGGGTTGACTTGTTTTTTGAGACCTGCACCAAAAATCTGAATCTAACAAAAAGATGTAATAATTATGAGTAAAGATTACACTACAACAGCCAAAGAACATGCATACATGGCTATGAGACAGGCGCAAAACAGGGCGATTTGTTCAACCAATAAAGCGGAAAATTGGTTCAAAACAAAACTATTTACAACGGGCAGAAAATGGACCAGGCAGGCCCGTTGGGGGTTTAGAATATTTGATTTCTGGAATCATGAATTAGGGTTAGCTATAGAAATAGATGGACCTGAACACAATTACAATGAGGATTTAATTAGGGATCAAAAAGAATGGGTGAGGAGCAGGATATTAATTTTTAGGGTCAAAAACTTCAATGAGGCAGAGGCTTTTCACGTGATTTATTTCATAAAAACATGTTCAACGTGGAACGAAAGGAGGGAATTTGCGGGAATGAAAAGAATAAACACGTAGTTTTGTTCCTATACTGAAAATACTATTTCTTTGAAAAGCAAAAAAAAATAATTTCCTTTATACTTGATCATAAAAAAGAATTGCAGCATCTAAACATAAATGGCGATGTACGACAATAGCAGAAAGCAAGCCAGGGCCGCTAAGAAGGCCGCTAAAAAGCTGAATGAGTCAGCGAAAACCCCGCCTACCCGGCTCTACGGAAAGCCGGCCCTGAAGCAGGTCAGCCCGACCCGTAAGGCGGGTTATGCAACGGTGGCGAAAAAGTACCCGAAGTATAAGGGACATGTACCGAAGGCCGCCGGGAGCAGCAAGCAGGCGAAGCGTACACGCAAATAATACTACCTTTCTTTCATTTTGCAGTTTTCATAATGCCAAAAAAAAATCCGGGCTCTCATCCCGGATTTTTCTGTTTAACCAAAATAATTACCGCCTTACTATCCCGTACGCTTCGCACTCTTCATTTTCAGCAAGTGCACTCATGAAGGCAAAAGCTTCTTTTTGAGTATCAAACTCTTTTGTTTGTCGCGGTTTGCCTTTCATGTAAAATTCTACTAAAGTTTTCATCGTCTTGAATTTTGAATTGAACATAGCCATTTGAGGTCATCGCCACCACACTAATAGTCAAATATGGAGCCGGTGCCGTACGCGTCGGGGTAGTGCATGTTTTCTTGCGTCGCGTCATCGTCATGCCTTTCGGTTCTTTCATACTGCTCGTTAATACGAATATCAACTTGCTCACTCACCTCTGCTTCCGAAGCATAAGGCATTTCCTCAATTACCTGAAGATAAATTTGATTTCTGCTTTTCATGTCTTAATCTTTTGTTGAACATTTATAATTCTTGTAACGCGACGTTACACAAAATAGTTGCGCAAACCAAAACTATTTTTTGCCTTTGCCCGTAAAACCACTCTAAACAAACAAATTTCAAGATTATGAGACAAAAGAAAATCAAGAATGTGCTATTACTCATATTGTTCGTAATAGCTACCCTGGGGGCACATGCGCAGTCAATACAACGCATTCAGCATCAATATGTAGAATGGTGCTGCATCTCAGAGATGGAAGGCGACGAGGACGAGGACGAGGACGAGGAATACCAGGCACCAAGCTGGGCCGGGTGGGACTTGGGCCCGGAGTGGCAGGAAATCCTGGTGCAAAGAAAAGCGGCATGGCATGCGGACAGGACCACGCAAGCGCAAAGCCAGACTACAACGTTCAGGACCGTTAACATGTTCCCGATTATCAGCACGCCAATTCTCAGGATCACCGAAAACACATACCTGTTAATGGACCTTAACACCGGGAAAAATGAATTTATATTCGTGTTTCCTCAATCAGGAATAAATATATTTGGCGGTCTGTGATGTTTTTTCAATCTGAATTTGCAAAAATCCCTGAAGGTATAAGGCTTTCAGGGTTTTTTATTGTCCATCTCAAACGAGCCATTTTAAAGCCCTATAAGACACGCAAGCATCAAATAAGGTAATCACACTACTAATAGATAGATAATTGAATACGCCCCACCCGGAAGCCCTACATCAATCAATAAGCCCCTTACCACTACTGGGAAGAGAAGAAAGAAGAGAGGAGACCCGACCAGCCCGGCGCGGGGACCGCGCAAGCGCGCTAATCCTGCAAATGTGTTTGAAAAATTCACCCTCCACAAACCTGCAATAATTCGATATTACCATTTCCCCAGCCTCAGTAATCACAATAGTATTGCCAACACCTAACGAAAGCCAACCTTTAAGACGTATTGCCCGCAGGCGTTTGTAATAACCGCCATCAGAGTACCAATGCAAAACACTCCTGAGATCAACTTTGTGGATATAACCAATATGCTCGCGCAACTGTAAACAGACGATCAAAAAGTTTATATCACTCGCCGGTACTCCGTATTTCTCCTTAAAAGATCGGAAAATACGGTTTTTGCGGCGGCCTTCAACAAATAAACATGTGAAATTAAGGATTGATTTGTGTGAAAAACCCATAAAAATACCTACATGCAGGAGATTAGGTTTGTAGATAGGTCGTCAGCTTCGCCCATAAATAGACATTTGTTCCGCGGCGCAAGGACATTTGTCCCGCCCTGGCCGACTTCATTTTCGATAATATTTATTATCCAAAAACCCATTTTCCACGCAATATAAGCACATTTTACATGAAGAAAGCAAATTTTCTTTGATTAATGCAATTCAGGATAGTGTAATTAGTTTGTTTGAGGCCGGCATCCACCATGCTATTTCTATAAAAAAAAGGGTCCCATATTGCAAAACAAGCCCCCTGGGGTTAGAAAAAGCGATTTCCCATTAGGATTCGAGGGGGGGGTAAATATAGATCAGCCCCCCATCTACCCCTGTATATCCGATTTGGGCAAAGGGTTTTTTCTTTCGGTTTTTATAGGTTTTAATGCTACTGTGTTTTTAGTGATAACTAAAGCCTGTTGTAAATAACTGGGTTTCTGTTGTTAAATACCGTAAAATAACTGTATATTTGTTATCATGGATAAAAAAGTGGACAAAAAGGGTTTTTACGCGATAATAGGGAAAACAGATAAGGAGGCTTATTTGTTGGAGTGCAGTAATAAGGTTGTTCATGTTTACCGAAGCAGGCTTAGGTTGGGTTATTACAATAGAGGGGGTAAGTTTAGGTATTTTCAGGAGATGGTGAAAAGGAATGGTGTTGGTGATGTAGATATTGTGAGGGTTGATAATGACAAGAGGGTGTTTGCTGAAAATGAGGTGAGGGCTATGGGGTATAGGTTGTTGGATGAGGTTCCTGCTGTGGATGTGTTTAGGTTGGAGGTTCCGATCATGTATAAGGGATCGTTGGAGAGGTTGGTTAGGAAGTTGGATGTTGGGGATTTGAGTTTATTTGAGTTTGACAGGTTTTTAGATACGGTAAATAATAGGTTATGATAGAAGTTGAGGTAAAGTGTTCAGTTGGTGGTGGAGAACTTTCGGATGATTTGCGTGGCAGTTTGAAGGACTACGATGAGGGATGGGAGTGGAGGCCTGCTTGTATTATGGTTAGTGGGATAAAGTTGTTTTACCCTGACCGGGATGGGGAGCACACTTTGTTGGAGTCTTATGATGGGGGCACGTATACGGTTCGTGCTGATTATGCATCGTTTTTGGAGATGGTTCGTACTTATAAGTCAAAAAACGGATGACAGTAAGAGGAGATGTTAACCAGGGAGGAAATATTGATGTACCTACGGAAGAAGTCTATGGGGGAATTAACCCGCAGGGTGAGGGAGGTGCGTCCGGTGGTGAGCAGGGAGTTGATTGAGGTTAAGATGAATTTGAATTGAGTTAGATGGCTATAATAAAATATTCAACAACAATCTCACCTGAGAAAACTCTAATGGAGATACAAAAGGTACTTTCATACCATAAAGCTTCTCATATAATGATAGATTACCAAGACGGTCAGCCCGTGGCGCTTACTTTCGCTATGACTGTAGATGGGTATCCTATTAACTACCGCCTCCCATGCAACTACATTGGGGTATTGAAGGTGATGAAATCACAAAAGATACCAAATAGCCTAAAAAACAGCGATCAGGCATTGAGGGTGAGTTGGAGGATTATTAAGGATTGGATTTCAGCTCAGATGGCAATTATAGAATCTGGACAAGCGAGCATGGAGGGGTTGCTAATGCCCTTTATGGTAAGTAATACCGGGGAGACTTTGTATGAGAGGTTTCAAGATGTTAAGCAAAAATTATTGAGTTGAAGGTAAATTTGAATTAATGAACGTTAAAAAAGAACATATCGACATCCTTCAAAACGCACAAAGGTTTGTTTTAGGACAGAATCTATCAAGACAGGATTTATCTGGATTGATTTCGTTATACGAGAAGATCAAAGAGAAAGGTGATTTAGTAGATTTGAAGGATATTTCAGAAATACAACTTGAAAAACGTTTTATATAGGTTGGTTTAGGGTTTAAAAGGAGCAGGTCATAAGGGCCTCTCCTTTTTGAAGAGCAGTGTCCTCATCAGACGAAAGGACAGAGGCCGGTAAGCTTATTTGCGAAAAGCCTCTGTTTTAAAGAAACGAAGGCGCACACGGCCTTAAATTGTCCCAGGCGGGTAAACAAGAAACCGAAGGGATATCGCGAAACAGTGTGAATTAGGGGGCGACGGCCCCTTATATCGCGGCGAGGATGTTGGTTTCCTCCCAGGCTCATAACCTGTTGGGTACGCTGGTTCGATTCCAGCCGCCGCTACATACCACCCAAGCAGATAGCGCTTAAATGGCGTGAGGTGTTTCGGAGGGGTACAGTTGGGATAACCCTCCAAGTTCATCTTAACTTGAGATGTCCGAGAATGTGGCCCAACCCGCCAGCGCAAGACAGATCAGAGGGGAGAGAAGGTCTCCCCTCTTTTAAAGAAATTGAGACCACCAGCCTGTCATGTACCGTAAGCGGCGAAGCTGGCACCGGCCTTAGGAACCGCGGTGGTCTCATTTCTATATTTTGGGAAGGACACCAGGGTAGTGGGCAATGACTGTAAATCATAGGCACAAGAGTTCGAGTCTCTTACTTCCCACGGAGCTGGTTCGAGTCCAGATGGTTCACCGACGGCCTGGGGCCTTCGCAGGGACTAACAATCCTTCACGGCGTGGTGATTAAGGTGTGGGTGAATGCCCACATCTTTCTTATTTGTTTTCCAACTTACTAACGAGCAAACACTGTGATGAAACTCCCCTCAGAAGAAGAAATAAAAAACGCCATATCCAGCCATCCGTTCACAGTCCCGTATGATGGGACAGATTATCACCGCTTATCACAAAAACACTTCCAAATGGGCGTAGAGTGGGTAATGAAAAGAATAAAGGAACTCAACGCCGTAGAAGATAAGCCACAAACCTTGTGTGATAATTTTCAGCCTGTCGTGATCACGAGTTCAGCAACGATATGCAGGCATTGTGGCCGGGAAAAATGGTTTCATGCACCAAAAATCAGATAGATATGATACACTGGAGTTGGATTATTTTCGTCATCGTCATAGCGGCTGTTATAGGCCGGATATGGTACAATAGCAGAAACACCTATGGTGATTACACATGGGATTTGGAATCACCTTTGTTGGCCATAGCCCTGATAGCATTTGTACTGATTTGGGCAGGAATTTTTTGGTGGTAGGAATTTGCACAGAGAGAATATCCACATTTAACTATTTTTTTTTAAACACCTTCAGCGGGGTAACCCATTTTACCAATTGCCTTAACTCTTCCTCGGATTCACGCTGGCTGTATTCCTCTGCCGGAAACCGGTGTTCATCCGTCTTGTTGTACCACACGTACTCATTGGTTTGATGGTCCTTCCGGCATGACCATATCTTATCGTGGACACGGGCAACCATAATCTCTTTGTGTGAACTTATTGCATTAGACATGCGGTAATAGTAACACCAAAAAAAGACCCCACCAATAACCGTAAGCACTGCATCGGCAAAAAACAAGGAGAGCACCAGGCACGATGACCCGGCGACAAACCAATGCACAGGCTTTACGCTAAACATCAATTTTCTCAAATATTTCATTTTCAATGCTGTTTAGAGGTATCCTAATTGTACCGTATTCAGGGTATTCTTCATTGATGGCAACAATGAGTTCGTCGTCCTCACACCCGATGATCCCGCAGTCAGAAGTGTTGATCTCCGGTCCTTCCAACAATATATCCGGGAGGATGTCTTCTGTGCCGATGCGCGACGTGTATTGAGCGCCCTTCCGGGTACACACAGTGAATACCGCATGTTCGCCATCTATTTCCACAAACTCAACGCTTTCCAGCTCGTCCTGGCAGTTGTAGGGGTTATCCAATTTCCAATCGTCGTATCCTGGTATCATAGATAGGTAAATTTTATGTTTCCAAATCTAACAAAAAAGCAAAAAGTTTGCTCGTTTTGATATGGAAATATTTAGATTTGTATCTATGGAAAAAGAAATAATCCAAATCAGGGAACTTCTCAAGTCCCGGATGATGTCACAAAGGGAACTTGCTGAAGAGCTTGGGCTTAGTGAGTTCACCATCTCCCGGTTCATCAATGGGGGCAAGATTGGAAAGACGACTGCCGAACGGATCAAAACGTGGCTGATCACCGATGTAAAGGAAACCGCAGACAAATTATTGAAGCTATGACGCGAAAAGAATTTATAAGCATAATGAGGAGTAAGCCTATATTACGCATTATAGTGCCTCCTGTTTTGCGATTTTTTAACCCAAACTACAGTAGTTGTGAAAAATGTGGACTACCGTGGAATTGGTGTGAATCTAAAGCGGTAAAACACAACAACAACAAGGGTACGTTTGCTACTTGCGACTATTGTTGGGATAATTCCACTCTGGAGGAATTAAAGAGCTGTTACACAAAAACATATTTAATGCAGAAAAAGAGTTTGGCCGGATCAGGATATGATATGGGACATTCTTTGGAACATTTATTAAGATGTGTGGAGGATGAATACACCCGCACACATAATTAGATGTGACAAGAGACAAATATAAAATCAGTTTTTACGAATTACTGAAAGACTATGAATGAAGATTTTGACGACTTCGACCCTATGGACTACCAGGGGCGCAGCAAAAAACAAGTAGAGACCAACTATCAGATGCTCAAGATATGGGCATGGTCGGCAGTATTGGTTATTACCGGGCTGTGGGGCTATATGATTTACAAGCTGGTGGTGGGGTTATTGGGGAGTGGTCAATAACGTCACGCAGGTATAGCAATGTAATTTTGATGGCTGAAAAAAAGATAACTTATGAATGGGTTTGAAAACATAAAAGAACGTGTGGAACTACGTGAAAAGTTCAAAACTGAAACTGGTGATAACTGGGAAAACTCGCAAGGAGAACCAGACATTGATTATGTGCTGTGGCTTGAATCAAAATTATTGGCTATACCTGCTGTTGTAGGGCAAAGCGAACAGTTGCAGCCTGACGAAGAAGTCAATAGATGTAAAAGGTGTAATTGTTACGGTTGTGTCTGTGATGTTATAGATGGCATATAGGCTGCAATTGCCTACAACTCAAAGCTATCTGTTGTTCGACGAAGGAGAACTACTGATAGCGACAGTTATTGATCGCAGGCGAAAACACAAGGGGTAGCGAAACAAGAAAAAATAATTTGCAATAATTCCTGAAACCTTTACTACATTTGCACGTCTTTATTCATACACACCTAATGCCTCCCGGCATTATTTGTCCTTAATCTTGAATTGAACATCGAAACCCTCTTGTAGAAATATGAGAGGGTTTTTTGTATCTTGGCAAAAAAAATGTTACAAGATTGAAATCAAACGACAATTACGTGCTCGTTGAGGTGGACAGCGAAAAAGACGAAACACACAAGGCCGGGGACAAAATAATCCACCTGTACAATAGAAAGGGGCACGTGGACACTTATCAGAACAACCGCATATACGGCACAGTAGTGGGCGTTCCCGCCAAACTAAACACCATACCCATACGCCAAAAATATCTCGGATCACCACGCCCACAAATATTCACCGGTCACGACATCCTTAAGCGCATGGAAAAATCCATCGTAGGAGAAGTTGGCAGAAAAATTACCGCAGAGCAACAGAAATACATCCGGGAAGAATACAACTGCGGTGGCGGGGAGTATGAGTACATCTATGAAAAAGAAATCAAGATCAAAAAGGGCGACAGGGTGTACTTCCATTTCATGTCAATCAATGACTACAACTGGATGGGACGTTCCGATGGCGGGAAAATCTATAAAATACGCTATGAACAGCTCTACTGCTTTGTCAGGGACGGAAACATAGGAATGCTGAATGGACACATCTTTATTGACCCGTATTTTGACGAGGCCTATGAAGAGATCGACGCGGGAAAATTCAAAACACGCGCAAAACTGACTCCATCGGGACTGGTCGCTTCCGTTAAAGATGCCCCGGAATACCGGAAGGGCCGATATAATGGCGAAAAAATCATTTACAGGGCCAGCACCGACGAGAAATTCAACAAAGAGAACGAGAAGCTTATCGAGGGTCAAAAGAAATACATCCTACGGGAGTGGGACATCGTCGCTAAATTCGACCCATTGGAGCCGATAGACCCGTATGTCCTGCTGGTTCCTGACAAGGTCGGGAGCAGGGGCCTTATTCAATTCAATAAGGAACTATTACTCAACACCGGCGTTGTAGAGAAAGGATTTCTTGCCGGAGAGAAGGTTTTCTTCAACAACAAAAGCAAGGAAAACATCTATTTTGAGGGTGAAAACAAGATGCTCGTACACAAGGAAGATTTGATGGCTACGATTAATTGAAAATATTTTCACATATTTGATTAAAATTTTCCCTATTGGACGCTTTATCAACATATTACGGACCAGGCAATACGGGGCTCGCCACCATAATCCCCACCGGAACCCAGATGCAAAAGTTCCAGCAACTAACCGTGCTGGCACAACTTAAAGGACAAAAAGAAGAACAAGAAAGGGCCGCGGCAGCAAAGCAACAGGAAGAATTGTCCCGGCAATTCAAAGATGCGATGGACAAACACATATCCGTCAATTACCAGCCATACAGGAAGGCCATCTCCGACATGAGTTTTAAGGCCCAACAACAACATATATCGGCGCTTAATAAGTATGGCGCCAACATTCCAGCCGAAGAAAAAGCCAAAATAGCCAACACATGGAGTGACCTGCAAAGAAAAAAAACAGCCATAGATGCCGTGGAACAACAGGTGAACACCGCTCTCACCAGTTTTGATAAAGACTCATCAATTGACAAAACCGCCTTCGCAAACGCGCTGTCCAAAAAATTTGTTGATGAAAAAGGCGGCATGGTGGACCCCAATGAGGTAGATGTTTACCAGATGATAGAAGACTTGAAGCAAGACCACACCGTTTACAATAAGGAAAAAGTGATCAAGTCATTTATTGACCAGGTAAAAAGCACCGAATTAAACGTCGTCAAGCATGGCCGGGATACCAGGGAGGAAATAGGCATCAAATATCGGTTTCTGGACGTTGACCCTGAGACAGGAATGCAGCGCTATGACGAGAACGGGCTCCCGGCTATACAGAGCACCCCTGAAGTGGTTGATGTTTTCAAAAGTATAGAAGGCGGTGAGCCGTTTATCAGGGCAATAGTGCAGGAAATGTATGACCAGGGGTTCGAAGGAACTATCGGGGAAGCTGAGCAGGCGGCGATCAAGCCCATCTTGGCAAGCTATGCGCAATACGACATCACGAAAAGGAACGTAGAGAACCAGCCAACGGGTAACACCGAAGCCACCGAAAGACAGCAAAACGCATCGGAAAGATTCAACTCCATCGTGCGAGCCGTAGAAGGGGATTCCACGGAACTTTCCAGAATGGTGGGCAGGAAAACGAGTTATGGCGTTATCTCCGATATAGAGCCGTCACAAAACTTCCAGTCATTCAACATCACATTCACCAAAGAGACCACGGTGGCAGGCAAGAAAGACACAGAGGAAGTCACCAGAAACTTCGACATACACAACGCTGAGGACGGAGACGCTATAATGGCGATATTCAACCAGGCCTTGAGTGAAGAAAGCGGACAAAAAATACCGTGGGAGAAACTCAGAAAATACAACGACGAATACCGGAAGACCGCCACTCAACGGAGACGTGGTGGGCAACAGCAGGAACAAGCAAACCCTAATGACAGATTAGGTATATTATAGCCATGCCAGACGGAACCAAGCTATCGACACAAGAATTCTCCAAGAGGATAAAAGCCAAATATCCTGAGTATAAGGATATGGACGATGTAGAGTTGGCAACTAAAATCATCGATAAATATCCAGAATACAGGGACAAGGTCGATTTAAAAAAAAAAGAAGTTACTGGACCACCTTCGTCAGATGGCTCAAAAGCCCAGCCTGGCCCTGAGCGGGTGGAAATACCTGAAGAACTGCTTCGTCAATTAAGAGGCCCGGAAGAACAACCACAACAGCCCGGCGTGCTGCCATCCCCCGAACAGATTCAACAACAACGACACCAACAGTTAGGGCTCGACCCCAAGACCATAGCGGAATTACAGCAAAGACAGCAATACAGGGAACGAACACCGGATCCAAAACAACGCGTAGAGCAGCAGTATAACCAGATGTTCGAGCAGGATCAGGACGCGCAGGGAATAAAGTCCGAGTACGACAGAGAGCTTGCTACGTTTCAGAACGAGATACTTGGCCGATACCAGCAAAAAACAGAGACGGATTTTAGCAAGTGGCACCAAACACGGTTAGATGAACTCCAAAAGCAGGTCGATTCAGGCACCCTTGATGAGAAAAAAGCCCAGGGAATACTTGACGCGGAAACGGTGTCTCAGCGGGGCAGTCTGATGGACAGGTACGGGCAGATGGCCCAGAAAGAGCTTCAGGGAATAAGCAAACGCCTCCAGGAAGAGTATTCAGGCAAGCTGGGCGGTTTATTTGAAGAGAAATACGGGAAAGCCTTTGATAAAGACATTCAGGCCATAGGCCGTGAAAGAGACCCCGTTGTGGCTTTTACGGAAACCATGTACAACACGCTGGCCCACCAAATACCCGGAGGCTATCAGTCTTTCATGACCGCGGAGACCGCGAAGATATACCAGGATGCCAGCAAGCGCCTAAAAAATCTCGAAGACAAATATCCAGACGACAGCAAAACCGTGGACTGGAAAACGGAGTTGGTTCCGGGGGTAGACAAAACAGCGGGCGCTCACAAGGAATACTACCGGAATAAAATCAAAAAAACACATGAGCAGATGGTAAAGGGGCTGGCCAAGTCCCAATACTATCAGAATAAGATGGCCGACGAAAATATCGTAAACACCCTTGCTGAAATACGAGACCCCGTCGATGCATTAAACTATGTTTTTAGCGCCATAGGGCAAAGTGTCGCGCAAATACCAACCTCGTTAGCGTCGTTTGGAACTTCGACACTGGTGCAAGAGCATGGGGCCGCCTATTTAGAGGGGGTGAATGAAATAGCCCAGGAGATGGGAATTACTCCACAGGAGGTAATTGAAGGTGGCCATGATGAGAAGTCGCGTAAAGCAGCCGAAGCCATAGGCAGCATCAATATGATGTTGGACCTCATGGGTATCGGCAAAGTAACAGGAGTAATGACCAAAAGCATGGTCAGGAACTCCATCCGCGGCAAAGCACTCAAAATCTTGACGGGGGGTGCGGCGGAGGGCAGCACAGAGGCGCTGCAAAGCATGGTGTCACAGGCCGGTACGGCAATAGGATTAGGCAGAGACGTGTCCATTGACCCGATGGAAACGCTTGAAGAAGGTGTTGCAGGAGCAATAGGCGGAACTGCGTTGTCAGGAGCTTTTCAGGGGGGGGGAAGAATACAGCCCGCATCACGCGAAAACATTCGAACCAACATACCAACAGATGCCGAAAGAACTACACAACAAATTGGCCCGGAAAGCCCGGCAGAAGGGATTCAGCAAGGGCAGCAAGAGGTACAACAAGTACGTGTTCGGGACGCTGAACAAGACAAAAAAAGCTCACAAGAAATCGTCAAAAAAATAGAAGGCGTTGGCATAACGGCCACAAAAGTTACCGCAACAGAGGAAGTAACTAAAGTGGATTTTAACGAAACGATAGACGAGGATAAAGTTGCCGGTTTGCTCAATATCGCCAGGGAACGCGGTGAAAAGGCCGTGGTCATTCAGCAACCTATCCCGGAAGATATGCAAGCCAGCGGTATCGACGATTATCAAAAGTTTGATGATGGAACCGTAGCCACTCCATTTGTGAGCATCAAGTCTTTTGGAAACAATTTTACAGAAAACCAAGTTAAAGACATTGAGGCAATACTTAAAAACAACGGCATCTCAAATTTTGACATTGATCAGGCAAACGGCATTATACACATCGATGGCGTAGACCCTCAGATTTTTACAGAAAACTTAACACAGGAACAAATAAATGAAAAAGTCAGTGACTTCTACTACAGCGTTCTCACCGCAGACGCAGAAATCAAACAACAGACCGAATATGGGACGGAAGGAGTTTATTTCAGCCATAGAAAAACAAGGTACGAAAGTACTGGAATCAGCCCCGGCCCCACCAGTGAACAGAGTACAGTTTCTCCGATAGACACAACAGCAAGACTTGCCGAAGTCAATAAAGAACTCAATAAAATCAGGGAGGAAAACCCCGACCAATTCCGAAAGGATGGGATGCCAAAGAAAAACAGCAAGGTGTTTCCCGCGTACATGGCTCTTTCCAAAGAGAGGGATGCGATAGCGCAAGAGGCCATCTCAGAGTTCCCGGAACTTTCCCGCAAGGAAAAGGAAAAATCTAAAGAGGAAACCGCCATCCTGAATAAAGAATTCGAAGAAAGAAGGGCAGAACTCGAAAAAAGCTTACCCGAAGGGGACAGGGTACAGGCCATTATAGAGGGAAAAATGGAATATGGACAAAAGCTCACCCCGGAAGAGGTGGCGTTTGCCAACGAAAACTTTTTCAGACCCGAAGGTTATGAGTTCAATGAGGAAGGGAGCCTTGTAAGGCCAGGGGAGGCCGTGGCAGCAACATCTCCCGCTGAGACGACCACAACTATACCAAAAACACAAAAGTCCCGCACAACGCCTAAAAACGACCTGGAAGAACAGTTGAAAACCGGGGAAGTCAAAACTTCCAAGTATTTCAAAAGAATGGTGAAAGACCCCACAATAGGGGACGTGCTTGCTAACCAAGACCCTACTTATGAAGAACAATCCCTGAAAAAGGCAATAAAGATCAGCAGCGAGCTTGTCCAGGAAGCCAAAAAGAACAACGATGTTGATCGGCTGTATGATGAGGTGATCAGTAATTTCGACTCGATACCCGCCCTTATGAAGGGAAGCATGGTGGAAAATCTTATGGATCACTATGCTACCACTTTTGATGATGAAAAGATGAGTGTGTTGTCCTCCATCATCAAAAAAGACATCGCAGGCTTAGGAGGCCGGCTGGCAAAGGGGCTGGATACCGGAAGGGGAGAGGTAGCCAAAACGGTGAAAGACATATTAGGTGACCACGCCCAGGAAAAAACAGAAAAGATGGGCCGTGATACGGAGAAAAAGATCAAAAAGCTCCATAATGAAATTAAGGCCAATAAAGAGGAAATCGACCAACTGAAGAAACGCCTGGAAGAAAAGGTAAAGCAACTGGAGCAACAGATGTCTGACCCGGAGAAAGCCTTCAAAACCAGAGCGGCACAGCGGAAAGCAAAAGTTGCCGAGGTAAAGAAAAAGCTCAACGCCCTAAAAATAAAGACAGACGGCCAGCTTAACGACATATCCCAGGTCATAGGTGCAAAAGCGTGGAATGCCGGTATTGATGCCATCAACACCTCTTTGGACGCAGGGGTGACGGTGGCCAACGCCATAGACAACGCCATCACCGCCATCAAGAAAAACCACAAAGGCCCGTGGGACGAAGACGGGTTCAGGGCATACATGGAAGTTATGTTAGGTGATATACCAAGCCTTCAGGAGATCGAAAGGCAGTCCAGGATTACCCCCATTATAGTGGTAGCCGAACGCCAGGACGCGGTAAAGAAAATAAAAGAAAAGCTACTTACGGGCGGGAAGAAAGGAAAGCCAAAACCAGCTATACAAGAATTTTATGAAAGACTTGTAAACAGGATGGTCAAAACAAACAGAAAACTAAAAGGGAAGCCGAAGGGAGAGGTGCTTAATGAGGTTTTGTCTAATATTGATAAATATCGCGACGTACTCAAAGATTTAAAAAGGGAACTGGATAACGAGGGTATAGACACTTCTGATATACAAGATATTTTTGACATGCCTTTTTTCCGAAAAGAACTTATATCGTCTATAAAACAAGGCATCAAAGAAATGGGGGTGAAGCTCAATGAAATCGTTGACTCCCACTTTTCACAAATAGAGAACGTAGGGAAAAGGCTGTCTGACCGTTTTATCAATGAGATGGGGCTGGATGCCAAAACCGCCAAAAGTCTGGAAGCCGACGTAATTAACACGCTGAAATCCATCGCGGGGGAAAGGCAGATGAAACTGCTCTCTGAAAGGTTGGGCAGCGAGAAGCTCCCCGTGGAACGCCAAAAAAGAAAGAAGAAAGAAATTTTCGACCAAATCATCACAGACATCAACCGGGGTGCTCTTACCGATGACCTGTTTGCTGATTTGTTTGCCGACTTCTATGGATTTAAGCGGCTGACACCGGAAGCCAGGCGGCTTATGATGCACTACGCCGACCGGATGGAGAGGCTCGCCGACTACCAGGAGATATACAACAGGGTAGCCAATGAGTTCTGGAATGACTTGAAAAGTTTAGGAGTAGATAAGCACACCATATCATCGGTTTATTTGGACCTACTGTACCACGGGGCATTATCGGGAGGAACGACGTTTGCCCGTTCAACAAAAGGTTCTTTGATGACCAACATCGCCTCTATGCTTGTAACAACCGCAGCCACCCCACAAGCGGCCATGAAGGCGTGGGGCCAATACATGAAGGGGCTACCAAACGGCGTGAAAACAGCAGCCGATACTATGCTCACAGGGTTTAAGGCCGACGACTTTAAGGAGTTTAAGCCTTCTGGAGACTCGTACGTGGCGGAAAAGATGAATACCCCACTCGCCAAATTAATAGAGAAAAAGGATTGGCCCGGCGTAGCTGCAAAATTCTTTTATACCGCCCCCGGATACGGACTACGAGCGCTTGCCGCATGGGACGCCATACTGAAGGCGGGAAACAAGCGGTTTCACGGGTTTATGATCAACTACAACAAAGACATGGGGTCGGGAGCAAAAGAGGCTTATCGCATCTATTCCGAAGAAACCGACATCCGGCTTAAAGAGCAAGCCAAGCGGGACTTGGAACACCTGAGAAGCATAGGTGAGAAGATTCCATACGGGTACCTGGACAGAAGGGTGGAAGAGTTGAGGGAAAACCTCATGGAACAAAATGTGGTCAACAGAATCTACCAGCGCTCCACAGAGGGTGTGTTGATGTCCGACCCTTATGGAAGGGCGGGGGTGTTTTACCGGTGGCTGCAAAATACATTAGGGGAAAGCAGGCTCCAAAGCCAAATGACAGACAGCAAAATGACCGCTTTAGCTAAATTACTTGGGCGGTCGGTATTTTTGATTATGAGGGTTCCGGCAAACTTTCTGAACATGAACATCAATTACAGCCCCTTTGGTTTTATCAGGGCTTTACGAGGGACGCTGGAATACAGGGAAGGCATCTACAAAATGACACCGGAAGAGCGCAGGAAGCACCTCATTATGGCTACCGCAGGAACGCTTGTTGGCACGACGACAATGATGATGCTTTTTGATTTGGATGACGAAGAGGGGCTGATCCTCGATGAGGACGCGCCAATACGCCTACATGGTGCGGGGGCGCGTAAATACAAAGACAATTACAGCCAGGCACCCGACTGGAAGGAGTGGAGCATCCAGTTCCGCTTAGGGAAAGACAAGTGGTCTGGATTCTATTCATTCAAAGACAACCCGATAGGGGCGATGCTGGCCCCGGCAGCGATGATTTCGGATGAAATACGGCTACGCGACTTCCAGAAGAAGGTTAAAGGAAGGGAATACGAGATACCCGACCACACCCTGAAATTCTATGCAGCGCTGATGATGAATGGAACATTAGAGTTTTTAATGTCTCAATCATACAAACAAGGCATGAGGGACGTAAAGGATGCTGTATTGCCCTACAACAACGACTACACCAAGTCGGGGGACAAACTGGAAGCAATAGCGCTACGTCCCATCAAAACAATACTCGCACCCAACCAATACCAGCAGCTCTACAACTATGGAAAATCGTACCTGGACATCCCGGAAAAATACGCCAAAACCACACTGGAGCGGATGGCCAAAGGAACACCACTAATAGAATCTGTTCTGAGCGATCATGACGTGGACGTATTCGGTTACCCGATAGTCAGGAGGTTTGACGTACCTATGGTACCGGAAGTAGTGCTACAACGGGTGAAAGATAATATAGATTACAGGGAAGGCCTCAAAGAATGGCAGCTTGTTCATAAGTATCCAGATGTAATTATGAAGCCCTTCTCTGTGCCGCGCTTCATTGACAAAAAGAAACTCAAAGAAGAATACCACAGGGAGTTTCTGGAAACAGCGGGGACTGAACTCAGGGAGATCATCAACAAGAAATATGATTCCCTCAATGAAATGAATGCGCTGGAATTACAAGCTTCTTTGGATTACTACCGGTCAAGGGCTTATGACATAGCGAAGGTGAAGATTTATAAAAAGTATCTTAGGCAGTGATTTAACGACCTATTGTTGGTGTATTTATTTTGGTACCATATACCTGCTGCTCCAGGGCCGACAAGTTAAACGACTGGTTGCCTCCATACACATAGCGCTCCAATTCTTTATTCTGTTTTGCTAACTGCCCTTCTGATATACCTCCCGCAATATTGGAAATACCCCCTTGTATAAGAGCGGAGCTGGCCGCAGCCTTTTCCCTATGCTTCTCCACCTCATTGTAGTAAAAGGCCTCCCTCTGTTCCCTGGCGGCATTAGCGAGTTGCCCTATGTAGCTTTGCTGAAGGTTCATCTTACGGGCCCCAAAGTCCATGAGCGCCTCCTGTCTGGCCCGGTTGCCCCCAGCGGTAATCTGTGAAACACCGGAGAGTATTTGTCCGGGGTCTTTCAGCGTCCTTTTTAAATTTTGTATGCCCTGCGCCCGGCCTTGCTCAATAGCCGTTTCCTGGCCGGAAAGTATGGGATCAGTAGTTTGTTGGGCAAGAAGACGGCTCATAGCGGTAGCTTCTCCTGTGGCACCTGTCGTTTCAGGCATGACGGGACGCTGGTTGTTTTTAGCGGATGAAAGTCCAGATATGAGCTGTATTGCACCCAAAACCAACATAGGCCACGCCCACAGATACTCATGAGGGTTGATGTTGGCGTAAAATTCACGGGCTTCATGGAGCCTGCTGGAAATTATTTTGGAGAGAATCTTTTTCATGACAGGAATCTTTTAACCAAATTTATGGAAACTTTTGTCATTTTGACAAAAAACATCTACACGAATGAACTCGAAACAGTTTTTCTTTGCTCTCAATACCGACGATACCGACGAATTCCTGGATACCAACAAAGGATTTTACAGGGAGATGTGGAACATGGTCCCAGGCAACGAGGTAACCTCAAACCCTTCCCGCCAAAAGGTAAAAGGAAATACCCGGCTTACCATAGATTTTAACGAGACGGAAGGAAATATTTGTATAGGGGCGTGTTCGGACAATGGAAGGAACAGGCTTGTTTTCTTCATACACAAGCCGGGCGGGGTAGACGCTATCTATATGTGGCAATCCGGCACGACCGGAGCCACCAAAATATTTGAGTGGGAAGGGCTTGATTTTTCACCCGCATACCCCATCGAGCACGCGTTCATAGTGGATGATTTACTGTATTGGGTGGAACCATCAAACGCACAGCGGTGTTTGAATATAAAACGGGCGTTAGAAGGAGATTATGTAGACAAAGAAATAGATATAGACCTTGCTAAAAAAGGCCCCGCCATACCACCAACATCGGTATTTACAACATCAAGAGACGCTCAATTAGCTACAAACAAGGTTTGTTTTAACAATTACCAATTTGCTTATCGCTTTAAGTACAAAGATGGCACCCATAGCGTACCGTCACCTCACTCAAAAACACAACCAGCATACCAATTCCCCAACTTGGCATTCAATGCCAGATCAATAAATGTTACTGTTCAGATACCGCCAAACCTTCGGGACTACGTAAGTGAAGTAGATTTTTTGGTAGACGAAAACAAACTGGGGGCATGGAAGATTTTTTTTACGGAAAAAAACATTGGAACATCGTCTACCATGACCCGTAATTTTGACGCTCAAACTGCACTTATATCATTGAGTGATGACGAAATAAAACTCTTCGAGCCTATTCCAAAAAGGTCTTCTGCACAAGTGTTTATTAAAAACCGGAACATCATTAATTCATTCATTAACGGACACAACGACGACGATTTTAATTACAACCTTTATTTGGATGGGTTGATCAACAATTTAGATGATGAGGAGACGTACAATTCAGTCAGGTCGAGTGAAAACTTACAATACCACCTTAAATCCGGGGGCAGCTATACCGTGGCGTTGTGTTTTTATGACGAGTATCACAGAATTACATCCGTAAAAAAGAAAATATCTATCACCCCGCCAGAACGGCCCGAACAGGGGGCGCCAAAGCGCCATTTAGCAAGAATAGGCCTGACAGGCACTCCCCCGTCTTACGCACATTACTTTTCCATTCCTATCACACAAGAGTCTATCTTCGATTTATACATGCAGATACCGGTAATGCCTCTGTTTTACGTTTCCGAATATAACCCGGAAGATGGAATGCCGAGTAATACGTTTGCTTATAACGGTGCCGTTTACCTTGAGGAGGCCCCGTCCTCATTTGCTGCTTCTTTTGCCTCTCGCATACACCTACTAATGCCGCTCAACATACCTTTTGTTCCAGACTCATCTTTTATAGTCAGATTAAAAATGACAACCCCATTTCCGGTTTTAGAGTTAAGAGAATCGCCCATTATAGAGGTAAGGGGAAACATGCTCGTTGTTGACACTTTTGGTATTGACAATTGGCAGATTTTCAACGTGTTTCAAGAGGTCAAGCTTAGCGTAGAGATTTACCGACCCAAACAAATTATCGACGAAGAGTTTTATGAACAAGGCAGAATATACCCGATTTCCGAATTTACGGGCACCAAATACATAGGCGGCGACACAAACTATCATTTTTTCGGGTCGTGGTATGTGTTTGACAATATTGAAGGGAAAAGCATTGGGTTTCCGACTTCGAGTGCGCCATACATAACAAATCTAAAATATACAACGTCCGATTTAAACGCAGAAGCCCCAACAAGCACGACGTCGTCAGCTAACATATCGACTGCGGTAGAGGCTGAGGTCGAAAAAAAGAAGGAATATTACAACGGGCTTGACGAGTGGATACAAGAAAACTTAACCATAAACTTAGGGCCAATAAAATTCAACTTTCTGAAGGGGGCCATGTATCAATTTTTTGAAAAGCCACCACCGTGGGTATTTAAAGGGTATAAATTTTTCTCAAAACCACCTTCTCAGGCGCTTGATTATTCAAGGCCAACCAATAATCACGGCAGAACTATCATCATTCTCGATAACGAAAGAGAGTTGTCTATGCCCAACCTGATGATAGCCTCAAATGTTTATATGGCCAACACGCAAATAAATGGACTTCATAATTATGAGGCGACCAATATATATGTGTTGCCGTATGACCGGGGATCAGTGGTGAAATGGGTGGCGGCAAATGATGTAGTGGTTAGCGTACATGAACATAACATATCCACTATGTATCCCGGCGAGGCATATATGCGGCAAGGCGACGAACTATCATGGGTGATCACCGATGAGTTCATGCGCCAGGATAATAAGCTGGCCGGTGGATTAGGAAGTCAAGACCCCGGATCAATTGTAGAGCATGACGGCAAAGTATATGGCCTCGACAGACTAAGGGCAGAGCCGTGGCGCAGGAGCACAGACGGGGTTACCCCTCTGGCCACCACATACGGCACCAAAAAATGGTTCGTGGACAAGTGTGCCAAATATTTAGGACAAGACGTAAAGATAATAGGCGGATACGACCCGTACCTCCACATTTACTACATAACATTCCCGGCACTTGACACGGAACCCGCTATCACCGTAGGGTTCTGTGAGAAGTACAATATATGGGTAGGCTTTTATAACTTCATTCCTGAAAGATACGGGTATGTAGGAAACAGCATGGTGACGTTTAAAAACGGCGTACCGTGGCTCCACCACTCCAACGAGACGCGCGGCAGCTTTTACGGGACAACATATCCGGCAAGAATTAAAGTGTTGGTAAACAACGAGTATTCGAACGATAAAATTTTCAAGGCATTGGGGATTGAGTCTAATTCAAAATGGGAAATTACCAGCATCACCACCCCGGCGGGACAGGAGAGTTACATCCCGGCAAGCAAGTTTATCAAAAGGGGAGATCACTATGTGGCTGACGTGCTCAGGGACCAAAACACCCCTGACGCCATTGTGCCGGCAGGCAAACCAAAACTTTTGTTTGGGCGGGAAATGGCGGGGCCATCCATAGAAGTCACGTTGGAGAATAGTGAAACCGGGGAGGTGCGAATACGCCACCTCAATACCCGGTATGTAAAAGTCTCTGGCAATATAATGGTCTAATCGTCTTTCTTGGGTTTTGAGTCTGCCAGGGCTTTTGCACCAGCAAGCTCCATCGCTTTTAACAGAACATCAACCTGACCTTTCTTGTCTTGCAGGAAGTCTTTTGTGAAGCCGCCCAGGGATTCCCGGCGCTCAATCTGTTCCATCATAAGCTTATGCTTCAACAGCAAGTTTTGCCGTTCCTGTTCGCCTTTGACTCGTTCGGTTTCTTGTTTGGCGGACTCCGTTTCATGGATTAGCTGGCCACGCGTTTTAACAGCCTCAATGTTACCAGCTGTTTGGGCGTCCACTAACTCCATCTGCCTTTGATGGGCTTCCCTTTCTCGGCGTTTCTCCAGCACACGCATATAGGTCTGCGCCTGTTTGAGATTGTTGAACCTTTGTATTTGGATTATGTCGGAAGCCGACAACCGCCCCTCAGATTCAAGTTTTTCCAGCCGGGCATAAAAAATGTTCCACTCATCATCCGTTGGCCGCGGCTCTATCTCTATACCATACTCAATTTCGTCCGGGTCGAACTCATCGCTATTCAGGAACTCCACGGTATCCTCACCAAAGATATGTGAGTAGTGCTCTGGATCGTACTTCAGTGCCAGCAGGTGTAGTCCCGCCAATAGCTTGCACGTCTGCTTAAACATGAAGTAGTCAGCTCTGTACAAGAATCCCAAAGCGAGGTCGGTATTCTGTTGCTGCATGTTCGCCACACGGACAGGGGTTCGGTCGGAAAGCGTTGGTGAAGAATTGGTGGATTGGTTGTACCCGATTATTTCATCAAGCTCAATAAGCCTATGCTGAAGAAGCTGAAGTTGGTCCGCAAGCGGGACACCCAGGTTCATCTCCTGAACGGCGGTGTAGTTGCTCCCCGCGGCGTAATTTCCATCTTGTGTGTCAATGAGTACAAGTTTGTTTTTGAAGGCCATTTTAATCAGGTCTTCAGGCTTTAAAGCCTTTCCCCCAAGCGTAAAGTTTGCCTTTCTGAGTGCAAACAAATCTATCACAGCCCCACCAGGGAAAGGGTTGGCAAGGGTCTCCTGTATTTTTAGTTCAATGAACTGTAAATCATCAAGAACAGGGATCATTTGTTTTATCAGGCCGGCAGACCTACCGTCCCTGACGCCGGGTGTGCAAACGATAAATCCGATCATCGGGTCTCCGATCTTGCCGCCCTGCCTGTCATACACCGTAAATTCTTTAGGGCCATACTGATAGATACAATCTGTGCCCACTACCCAATACCCCTTATAAATGGCGGGATATGGCTTGCGGTGGAGTTTCCTGCTGGCCCCGTATTTTTCCTTAAATTTATTCCTCTGCGGGAATGTTTTGTAGTAATTGTAGTCCTTCTCGATAAACCGGTCATTACCGTTGGAGTCTTTATATTCAAGGTGGACTTCCTCATTGGTGCTTTTGTACTCAAAATACATCACCGGAATGGTATTGGCGTCCCGTAAATCAACATTTGACCCCATGTTCTTCACGTATGGGGCAGAAGGGCTTTCCGAATATGTCCTTATCACATGTTCTTCCTCTTCTTTACTGAGTTCTCCGTTGTGGTGCATCCTGAAGTCGTGGACGCTCATGTACTCTATGTATCCGCCGTACGGCATGTTTCGGTAAAAAGGGTCTGACGCTTCAGGCACAATGGCCAGGTCAGGCCGGATGCGTTTTATTGTGGGGCGATAGTTTTGATCCATCCCGACATGAAGGCAGGCCCCCCCAATTACAGCTAAATCAAAGTCTATCTCTGCCTTTGCGGTTTCGTAGTCGTTATGGCTCAGATGGTACGACATGCCCTTTTCCAGTTTCATGGAAATCTTGTCTTTGTAATTGAGTTCCATATCAATACGAAGGTCGTCTTCGTCAAAGGGTAGGTTCTTGGGATCAACACCCTCCGGGAACTGGTTTACCCCGGTCATCTCGGTTAGCTCAGCGAGGAACGACTGCTGCTCCATAGATAGCCGCAACCTGGACTCGTAGTCCTTGCGCCGGTCGATAGCAGAAGAATCCGTTACATTGGCTATCGGGTCGAACCGGTTGTTTTCCAATTTTTCGCATACAATACGTATGCGTTTTGATGCGTAGTTTTTAATGTCGTCCTTTATTCGGGGAATGAATTGATGGAACACATCTTTTGGATCCCCGTCCGTTCCCGGCGCATACTTGCTTTTGTCCTGCTCGCCAAAGGCATAGCTAAGATAGTTGTCGTATACCACACTGTCCCCAAAGAGGGTTTTGTAGCCCGTCATCTGGTAATTCGTGTAGATGGCCCATGCGAGCGGAAGCCCCCATTTTTTTTTGTCCGCCTTCACTTTCGGGTGCGCCAGTGGATTCGGAAAGGCGCTGACAGCACGGGGCGTTAATTGATTTTTATAGCTTCTCATTTTTGTTGAGTATTATATGTCGGAATAAGTCCGCCCAGTTCAAAAGATTTAGTTTCCTGTGCGGGTTCTTTCTCTGCGGCTATTAAAGATAGACCATAAGACATGAAAGAGTCAAATTTTTGTGTACTATTAGGGTTAAACGCCAAAGCGTCCTCCACAATTTCTATTTGCCGGAATTTACGGCCATTCTTATTTATGTCGCTTGCCGCAAGGTTGGACATCTGCTCAATAACCCCTGCATTCATAGGCGTTCCGGGTTTGTCCTGGGCATCATCTTTACGGGTGAACGTACTCTTTGGCCTTCTCATGACAAATTTCCCATATCCACGCTTGTCAAAATACGATATGGCCGCCTGCCCGCCCTGTACACTTTCTATCAGCACCGGGATGGAATAAAAGAAACAAATCATAATGATGTCCTCAAAACTGTCCTCAGGGTCATCCCTCCTGAACTTATAGTGGACAATAGGCGTTTCACACAAGTCTTCAGGAAAATGGTAGTTGAACCGCGTCCTCAGCGTGAATGCCGCTTTTGAAGCTTTATTTTTGTCCACCACATCTTTATGTGAGAAGGGGTCAAACCCGGAGCTGGCAAAGCGTTCATTCACGGGATAATAAAAGGTTTTCCCATTGTGGTCTGTCCACGAATTTACCCGGTTGGGTATCCATACTTTCCCGTCAGGGAACATGGTAACGTGGCACCTGGCGTTCATGGGGTCTTCCACGAATTTCACCTCTTTGTCTTTCACTACCCATTCAAAATACCCGCTCAGGCGTACCCTTTTTGGCTCCATCGAATTGATGACGTGCTGGGCTTCCTGGAGGATGGTTTGGTTGAATATGCATTCCTTGCCGCTAAAACTGAAAGCGTCTTTCAGGGTATAAGGATTGTTCTGGCAATAATCAAAGTAGTCGCTCAAATCCCCTTTGGCCTTGCCGTCAGCGAACAGGGTGGCCTTTTGTGTGTCATGGAAAAATCGGGAACCTTTAGCATATTGGGGGCCTTGTTCTTTTGTGATAAAATCAATTGTCCGCTTGTCTTTTGGTATGTCGATAACCGGGTTGCCCCATTCATCAAACACGGTGGCCTCCAGCGCTGAAACAAAATAATTGACAAAGCCGTTTTTGGTGTATCCTAACTCATTCCGGTTGTTTTGGTCAGCATCATTAAAAACCTCTTTAAACTCCATGCCGCCTTCCCTCTCCATATTCCCTACCGTGGTGAACCCAAACAAGATACCCCTTTTGTCCCCGCCGCGCTGCACACAATGTCTGTTAACATTGACCCTACGCTTCACATTTCCTACTTTTTTCGTTATTTTCCCGACCTCATCCTGTAATAACACGGTAGTTGTTTCCCCATCATAAGCCCTGTCGGAGGCGTTTCTGTGGTCTATGATAGATTTGAGTTCCAACTCCCTCATAATCCGGTCATACTCAAAATTGGGGTGTGCTTTTGTGCGATAAGAGAAGCTCATCTCTTTATCAGGCACAGTAGTAAGCCAGTTGTGTATTGGGACTAAAAAGTCAGGAAGCGCAAGTACCGGCTGCACCAGCTTCTTTGAATACATACTGTTCCCATCCACGTCAGTCTTTGACTGCATACCCCCCAGCGCATTCCTTGAGAATATCATTATGGTGTAGAGAATACAACAAGCCATGTAGGTCTTGCCGGCCCCACGCATAGAGGCAAGCAAGACGCCAAGCAAAACAGGGTCTCCCCGGACTACCTCGACTACATACAAAATCTCACGTATGTACTTTCTGTAATTAGGATACCCTATGTCAAGTTTCCACCAGTTAAAATACATGTATCCTATCCCTGTGAGGTAGGTTGGCTCTCCATTATTCATGAACCAGTGGCCATTGATGACCCTGTCCAATTCCTGTATTCTGAATTTTGATAACACGGGCATCCGGTATGAAATGTCGGGTTCAACTCCCATTACTTTTGTCATCCGGCCCACATTGTTGACCGACCACGGGTCATATCCGGTATTTTTTATTTCCTCTTCCCTTCTGGCTTGCTCCCAGGAAACTATTTGGTTGGGCTTATATTTTGCCCCCGAAAAAACTTCTATATCAGAACCCCTCAGTACAGGAAGGGGTGTGCGGTACCATTTCTGTTCGCGTTTAGGCAGGTGAAACCCTTGTATTTCATGCAAAGGAGGTCTTTTGGGTAAATAGCACTTTATCCCCTGTAACTCAACACAATCTCCGCCTTGGTCTTTATGCATGGTATCAAATTATAGTTTCAATGGTATCGCCCCAAAGCTTCTCTTTCCCAAAGTCTTCCAGCTTCTTGTGGTCACTGAATATCTCTCTTATCTGCTCGGCGATGTCGTCGTTGTAGGTTTTCACCAGAGACTTCAGTTTAGATTTCGCTTCCAGCTCTTTGGTGTTGTGGGTAGGTTTCATCATATCCCGAAGGTATGACACCCGTAATGTCTCAGTGGCAATCAATAACTGCCATTCCGCTTGCTTCTGAAACATGAGGTACTCAAAAGCCATAGAAAAAATCCCTTCGTTTTCCAGGTTAAACAACCCGTTGACCACGACATTGTCATGTTTGCCTTTCTTAGGTTTGAACCCTGCAAGCTCTGCCGCCATAATTTGTCTTTGCTCCAGGGCCGGCATGGGTTGTTTATTTAAGACACTATCCTCGCTGTACAACAACACAACGTAGGCAATCACCATATTAGGGGGAAGCCCTTTAGTAGGTGATTTATTATACTCCACAAAACTGTGAAACTGCCGGAGTGTTGGCAGTGACACGAACACGTCCTTCGCCTTGTAGTGCGAGAGAATGTCGATACGCATCGATGAGGTAGCGCTATCTTTCATATATCGTCTTGTTAGGGAACCTTTTTTGCAAATATGCCTTTAATTGGTCAGATAATGAAAATTCGCTATAATTTAGGAATGTGTACTTCCACGCCTCCCCATCAAACCCCCTGTCCCGGAGCCTGAGAACGTGGTAAGCTGGTTCAGGCGGAAATACGCCTGTTTGGTTGAAATAGGTGGAGTTGATAGCATACCCTATAACCGACACCATATCCATCCCGGTAAATGCCGAAATAAACTTTTTGGTGTCCACGATAACGGGGTAATGCCCCTCGTAATCATAGGTGGGGAGACCCTTGCCTTTTAAGAATTTGTACGTCTCGTGGCAAGAACGGATAAAATCACCCTGGCTTACAGTTGCTGTGTCGGGCAGACGGCCCCGGTGATAAGGGGAGAAGTCAGGGGTTCTGTTAATCACGTGGTCATCGGAGAGCCTCAGAAACCGCGGTGTATGCACCTCTTCAGCCCCACGCAATGTTTTCAGGATGATGTTCAGGTTTTTTTTTCGCTGAAAAGGGTCGTCCATATCGATATGTGTGATTTCGTCAGAAGCCCACAACGGCTTTTTCCCGACGACGATGATCCGGTTTATGTTGACAAACTCTACCAGGGAGCGAATAGAATACCTGAGTTCGTTATCGTTCCAGGTTGAGCCTTCCCCCAACGGGTACACAATATCTATTTTCTCACCCACCATGATGTATTTTTGAAAAATCTTTGTTTCTTTCCCAAACATCCTCAAACCCTATCGGCAAATCAAACCCTATCCTTTTAAATTTCTTTCTTATCACATTGAAGTCGTAATAAAGGAAATCGGGGAAATTTAACGTTTCAAACACAATGTTGTGTGCGGACAAGTTATTAATAAAGCTTGCCAACATTACACACAAAGCCCCTTCCATATACGCACCCACGTCTTTAGAGTCGATCATTAATTTTCTTGACATAGAGACCTCGCTAATATTCCTTGTGGTTAACATGACTCGTATGTTTTTTGGTTTAAGGGCCTTTGTCCACTCATTTATTACTCTACCATGAGATTTATCAAACACAAACCGAGGGTCTTTAACGATAGGGTGCCTTTCGAAAATTTCCTTTATTTTATCTTGACAAACCTTTCCTGATAACACACCCCCCTCTATTTTCCTATTTAGTTTAACAACCTTAAACAATTCCATGCCCGCATTTTTATCATCAAACCATTGCCCCCCCATGTCAAATCCGCAGTCGTGAAAACACCTTGCGATAAAACTTGTTCCGGTCCTGCCTAATCCGGTAATGATCAACATAACAAATGTGATTTATCGGTTTTTCCGTTTTTCAATCGATAGTAGTGAAGCACATACTGGTCTTCTATAATACCTATCTTGTATCCGGCTGCCAACACCTTTTTAGACCACGCTTTATCTATCCCAAGCATAGTACCCTCGTCAGATTTTTCTGGAAATGGGATTTTCTTCCACAGCCATTTCGGGAATATCATCAAGAAGCCCGACATACATTCCTTCATGGGGATTACCCGCGTACTGTTTTTCGCGGATTCTTGGATGGCTATGTTGTAATGATCTATGATGTTAGGATTTTCGCTTATCACACCCCTATATCTTTGCTGTTTGTTGCCTATCCTCGAAGCGTAGGCCGTGAATACAGTATATTCAGGATTGGCGGCAATTGTGTTTGCTATCGTGTGTCCCCAATCTGGATTAAGAAACGCTATATCGCCGTCGGTAATGCCAATCCAATATTCATCCGGCACAATAGCACAGCTTTCGTTGTACGCCCTGCCTATTTTCTTCTCAAGGCTATACGGGATCACGTACTGTATTTTAAAATCTTTTTTTATATCAATAGGACGTTTTGAGTTAAAAAAATCACTGACAGGTATGAGGTTAAGAATGTGCTTTTTGTTGTTTATAAAATCAGTATACGTCCATTCTTTTTTCTCCAAAAGCTCCTGGTTCCCTTTTGTAATAATCCCAATACCATAATCGGCATCAACGACCAGCATCGACAAATCCTTTCTTGATGACCGGAGGTCGGCCCACGCTTTCCAGCAGTCTCCAGTCCACATCTTTGTGGCCCTGGGGACTTCGGCCATATCCTCAGTGTACGGACAAACATCATGGCAAACTATTACCCCGCCAGGATTGAGGCATTTAAGTGCATTTTCAATATCCATCAACACCTGTGCTCGCTCGTGGAGCCCATCTATGAAGATTATATCGTACTTGCGATTGTTATTTAAAAAAAACGCGTCAGAATCAGCCCTAATATTCCCGCCCCTTACAGGATCAACCCCGGTCTTGTCTTTTAATCCTATCTGATCAAAAACCTGATTTTTATCACAGCCTATTTCCAGGTAGCTTTTGTATCCAAACGCGGAAATTAATTTCCTCAGCACATCAATTCTTTTGACATGGGTTTTTGGCTTTATTAAGTCTATCAGGTTGGCCTGCATATAATCATTGTCAACACCGAGTTTATCATAGCGATTACTGAGATGATGTAGGAGAAAATCATTAAAATGAGATATGGCTATGACTTTTACGAAGCCAGCTTCAGTGTAAACGTTGGTACAAGCATGTACCTTCGGGGTATTCCTTTTATATCTGTCGGCAAACTGTCTCGACATAAAATCAAATTTCGATGATATGTCTGATAGTTGTTTTCGGGTTAAGCAAATTCCGCCGTGGTGTTCGTTAGTGAAGTGAAAAAACATATAGGGTTGGCTCTGATAAAAAACCGATGGGTCCCACCTATAATTCTTGTGGAAGTCGGGAAACGTCTTTTTCCCATTATGAACCTCAAACCTTAGAAAGCCAGGGATAAAGCGAGTGCCATCTAAAACTTCAGAAGCTTTTATGTAAGCGTCTATATTCCTTTCGGTGTACAGAATGTCGTTTTCGGTGTATATAAGCAGGTCGTAACCATCCTTATTCTCCAATATCGTTTCCCGGCATGAGAACGGCAAATATTGATAATCGTCAAGCAATACTTTTTTGACCGACACATTTTTCATCACATAACTATCCCCCACATCATCTAAATCGGAATGAACAATAATGTCAACATGATACTTCGAAAAAGACTTGAATTCCCTTACTAATTTTCGAAGGAATAGGTTTTGGGAGATGCCGTAGCTGGCGATGGTCACCAATATTTTCTTCATGAAAATGTTTTTTATTCGCCAATTTATATATTTTTGAACAAATATTGTCATTTTGACAATCATTGTCATTTCGACAATAATTGCTAAAACGACAATAATTGTCATTTTGACAAAAACTAAACTTCTACAATATGCAGCTTCCTGATGAAATC
This sequence comes from uncultured Roseivirgaceae bacterium, assembly GCA_964444895.1. Lineage (GTDB taxonomy): Bacteria > Bacteroidota > Bacteroidia > Cytophagales > Cyclobacteriaceae > CAJXNP01. Next base: position 35,383 of record CAYUJK010000001.1, on the reverse strand, counting down.
CTGAGACCTGAAGACATCCTGAAACCGGGAGAACAACCCGAACCGCCAGAGGCACAACCAGCAAGCGATCCCCCGCAAGAAGAACCAGAGGGAGAGCCGGAAGGAGAAGAGCCAGAAGGTGAAGAGGGTGGGCCAATCGAAGGGGATGAACCGCCAGTCCAGGACGAACCAGAACCTTCAGTCGAGGGCGGCGAAGAGCCACCAGCACCACAATCAGATTACCTTCAAGACCTCAGTCAGATCACGGGGCTTGAATTGAAATCAATTAACGATGTGGTGGACGTGCTCAGCGAGGCATCACGCCTCAAGAAAGATCCTTACCAGGCTCTCGGTATCAGCAACCAGATAAAAGCTGCCATAGAAGCTGAAAAGCAAGGCATCCCACCATCGAAGTTTTTTTCGGTAACCTCCATGAACCCGGAAAACATGAACAAAAAAGAATTGCTACGGCAACACTTTATGCTGAGCAATCCTGAAGACTCTGAACAAGACCCGGAGTTCATGCAAATGAAATTTGAAAAAGACTATGATGCCAAGTATTCAATCCTTGATGACAAGCGTACTGAGGAAGATTTTGATAATGAAGCCGAGTGGCGTAATTTTCAACGCGAGAAACTATTCGCGGAAAAGATGCTGGCCAGCGAAGCATCAAAAGCAAAATCAGGCATCGCCACATGGAAAGAAAAAGCCTTGCAGCCCGAAAAGTCAGGGCCTTCCCAGGAAGAAATTGACGCTATGGTCAAGACGTACCAACTTGAAACCAAGAGGGTAATGTCGGGACTCAAACACCTGACGGTGAAAATAGGCGACAACCCATACAATATCGCCATGAAACCGGATGAGCTTCAGTTTGTCCAAAAATCCCTGGAAGACCCAATGTCTTTCCTTAAAGAAATAGGCATCACCAATGACAAGGTGGATCAGCAGAAGTTTGCCCAATTCGTGTCCTTATTTGCACTCCGGGACACCCTACCAGAAAAGATAGCTACCCACAAGATTGAAATGAAAAACAAAAAAGTAGTCACCAACAAACTTGAAAACGGAAAAACCACCACGACAAGGGTGCCTGCCAACATGAATGAGTTTTCTGACGAGCTTGCCGAGGCGGCACATCTATTGGCACAAAAAGAAGGGAGAGCAAGAAACAATTAAAGTGATCTAAAATGGCACAATTTGATATAAATACCCCTCCACTGGCATACGACAACAGCGGGCCTTTGGAGCAAGCATATTTCAAAGAAGGGGTGTATGTAGTGAATGCCGACAACCTCATTATGAGGCCCGACGTTCGCAAGGCGATATTTCCCCACCTGAAAGAAGATGAGTTTTTCGACTTCTTTGTTCAAACAGGACGCACCATCACCGGGCAATCAGAGTTTCACCATCACGAAGAAACGCCTTTAATACCGGTACCTCAAATAAAGAGTATAGCGGGAACACCAGGCGCTGGAAACGCCGTCACCATCACCATTGAGGCGGTAAACGATAAGACAATGCCTTTCAAAAAATGGGACGTATGGGAAGTTGGTGGCGTAGAGGGCTGGATCAAGAGTGATGCTGACATTACCGCGGACGGTACAGACGGAGAGCATGAAGTGGTGCTTACTCCCGATCCCGCCGTAAATATAGTAGGCGCTGCCGTAGTGGGTGAGTTTATCACATGGAGAGGTACCGCGAAAGCGGACGGTACCGGTCAGCCTGACGGTATGCACAACAAACCGGTAAAATTCACCGGTCGCACCCAAATCATGGCGACTACTTACGTTTCAAACGGATCTGCCGCAGCAAACATGAGCGATGTAGTAGTGACAAAGTCTGGAAAGAAGTTCGCATACTACCGTGGCGTAGATCAGGCATACACGCGTCACAAGATGGCCATAGCCTTAGCTTTGGGATTAGGCCAGGGAACAAATGCCGTCGTGGATAACGTTGACCCGAACGCTGACGGGGGAACCGTAAGGCGTACAGAGGGTATGGATTGGAAAATCCAAAACTATGGTCTGAACAACATTCACTCTGTGTTTGATTTTGACGAACTCCAAAAAATCAACGTAGGGCTGGATGCTCAAAACGCTCCGGCTGAATATTGTGTGATTGCCGGAAACCGCGCGTACTATGAAGCCGAGAAAATATTCTTCGACAAAGGGATACCGCCGACATTTGGCGCTTTTGCCGGTAACGACTATACCCGATGGGGACATGCATCACCAGAAGAACAGATGCTTCACCTCGGATATAAAGGCGTGTATCTTTTCGGCAGGTCGTTCTACATGAAAAAAGAACCTTTCTTGTACTACAAGCAAATAACCGGCGCGCCGGGGAAACCTTATCCCGACACCATGTATTTCCTTCCGATGGACAAATATACCAGCAAAGACCCGATGACCGGGGAAACCGAGTCTATGGAGCTTTGCCAGATCAGGTATAAAGCGTCCGACAGGGAGAACAGGTTTATGCAGTACACTGTTAAGGACTGGAAAACCGACGGCGTAGACAAGTTCTACTTCTGGCACCGATCAGAGATGGGGTGGCAGCAGGCAATGCTTCACCTCGCCGTAAGGTCAACGAAAGCAACCGCTTCTTCTTAGGCATATTAAATTATCCTACCGGGGAACTCTCCGGTAGGGTTTTTTCACCATAAACATATTCTTATGCAAAAAATCACGAAAAAACTCAAGAAGGAGTGGGGTTTCGTCCCGCTTGCACCAGGTCAGCGCAGGGTGTATCAGCTTATCAATATAGGCACCGACAAAGAAACCGGTCGGTTCAGGTGTCCCGCGCAGCAAAACGTTGTCAATCAATATTCCATCCGGGATTACGTGAGTGAAAACAGCAATGAAATGGTGACAAAGACCATATCATACATCACCGGACAGAATCCGGCACCGAGGGATTCCGACAGGGATTTTGACCCTGTTTACGGGGACTTACAGTTCACCAAAGACCAAAAGGGACAAATCATTTGTTCCGGCGACGTTCCATCCAGCATCGATAAAGACGAGTTCCTGTTTTTTCACCCGTGCAACGAGAACGCAAAAGAACAAAAAGGGCATATTAAACTGAATGTAGGGTATTTATACAGGCTCTTGGAGCCTGCGAAGAGCGCCCAGGATAAGATGGCCATCAAGAAAATGAGGAGGGACATGGAAGAGCTTATTGAGAAAATGAGCGAAGAGGACGTGTCAATCCTGTGCGATATGCATTTGTCGCACAAAACAAAGCATTTCGGCACACAAGAAAAGCGTGCCTACCTGATGGATTGGGTAGAAAAGCCGGCGAACATGAATTTGGTTAAGCTGTTTTCTGAGGACTACAAGCTCAGCGTGAGGAGGGAAATACGTAAAGCGGTTAAGATGGGACTCATCAAGTATAGTGAGGATGGCACAAAAGTGCTGTGGGCGGATACCGGACAGATCATCCACCACGTGGCTCCCAAAAAGAAACCGGAAGAAAGCCTTGTCATATTTTTCTCAACTGATGATGGGGAGAAGCTACATGAGGCGATAGTTATATCCCTTGCCGCGGCCACAAAAGGAGAACCAGAAACCGCATAAACCATGTCCTTCAGGAAGAAAATAGACACAACACACAACCAGGACGGAAGCATCCTTTTCGTGTACGACGACACGTTGGACTACCAACAGGACGACTTTTGGGGGTGGGGAAAAGGAGACACCCCTATAAACAGGGAAGACTATGTCCTGTTGTGTTTTGTGAAATACATCAACCATGCAGGAATATCTTCCTACCTGGAGCATGTTAACCAGTTCCCAAATATAGATGACAGGACTCATGGTTTGGCGGACGGGAACGGATTGGCGAACACTGACAGAAGCGTGTTCACCATGAAGTCGCCGAACGACGGCCACCACATCGTGTATTTGATCCATTTAGAAAAAGACAGCACACGATTCTCCGGTAGTGCGGGAGACGTGTACTACAACGTGGGAGACGACAGGGCCTACTACCACGATGGGGCCGGGTGGAATTTCATCACCGGAGAGACACTGAATGAAATAGAGAATATTTCTTCAGCCAGGGTTTGTGAGTACCTGTTTCCAATACGAATCATACGATGGCAAAATGAAGCTGTACACCGGGCGTATTCACCCAAAAAGCAGCGTGACGTTAATTTAATCAACATGATACGCGACATAAAAGCGCTGCTTACAGAGGCTTTCAACAATTTTGTTTCATCAAAAGACACATCAAGATTTTTGATCAACGCTATTATCAAAACCATAGATGGCAAATAATGGATGTGGATGTAATACACCTTTTTTGCTCCCCGGCACGTCACAAGGTGGAGCCGCAGGGGGTGCTGCCAACATAGAAATAATTGGCAATCCACCCATTTTTGTCCAAACTCAGCAACTTTCATCAATCACTCGATACACAATCAGCTACCTTGAAGTAGTGGCTTTAGCTGGCACATTGAGCATAAGCAATGTGGTCACAACACCGTCGGGTTCAGCTTATCTGTCCGGCGTGTTGCCGCTAAAGGGCGCTCTTGTCAACGATATATCCCTTGTGTGGACGCTAACCAAAGCAGGATCAGCAGCACAAGTAGCCTCACAGGCATTGCGCGGGGAGCCCATTGACAACACACTTCGGGACTATACTTTTGAGGATGTTGACCTGGAGCACGACTCACTATTGGCGGACAGGACATTTACCCTGGTAGCCGATGATGGGCTGGGCAACCCAGGAAGTTCCGTCAACCTGTCTGTGGTATTGAATTTTGGGAACAAAATATACAAGGTAGAGGGGCCTTTGATCGAAGACGATGACCTTACGCTGGCCAGTATGTTGCTCAGTGGGGGCTTTGAGATACGTCAGAATAAAAACACGAGCTTTTCTCCCGAATCGTTATCGCCTTTTGTGTACTCGTACATAGCGATACCGGCAGAGTTTGGAGCCACAGAATTCCGGGACGCCAATTCCCCTATTCTTATCAACCCAATGCGTCTGCTGAAGACCATTAACCTTTCCAATGGTATCTTGGAGTATTCATACAATATTTACGTGTCCAAGCAGGGCGCGCTACGCGGGGCCTTAATACAAACAGTGTAATGGAAGCAATTGACAAAACCCTTTACGGAGAAGTTGGAGCGGCGCTGATCCCGTATAACCTGAACGAGCAGGGCTTTATTGCTTTTGGGCACCACGTGAAGGGCGGCACTTTTTCGCTGCCATACCTAAAAGCCCCAGCCAGCGATCCCACGAAATGGGATGATGAGGCGAAGGAACCTGTGATGTCCGGGGGGCAGCCGGTTGATCCCGATTATTTACCGCCATACCGAAGGGCGCCCGGACTACTTGACTTGCATCCCAACGTGATGCAAGAGAACATGCAGGTATCCTTCAAGCAAGGGTTTGAGCGGATAGAGGTTGTGCTTACGAGAAACCCGTCCTTCATATTGGACGGAGAGATTACTGAAGACAATTGGAGGTTGTACTGGACGATTACCAACCGGTTTATTCCAGATGGGGCACAGATACTTGAATTTGCAGAAGAATACGATGGGTCCATCGCCGGATGGCCAACACCGGGGAGGCCGCCTTATGACAGCGGCACGGGAGAATACCCGGAAGGCGCTGAATTTGATGCCCTGTGGGAGACCATACAGTACACTGAGCGGCACCGTTGGTACCGAATCAAGTTCGTGGACTATGACGAGGAAAATAATCCCGTGGTGGGCAGGATTTCACCCCCTATTCCTATCGGTCAGGATTCTACCACCTTTGTAATAGAGGTATTCAAATACCGCCGGCAAGGGCTTAAAGACACAGACAATCCGGCTGATGTTATCCCCGCGACACCACCACCATTTGATAGCCAGGGCAGGCCAAACAACAATCCTGCTGGATGGGAAAACACCCCGCCATCGTCACCCTCAACTCAATACTTATGGAGGATACGCGGACTAAGGGAACTGAAGGGAGAGATAAACACACAGGTGGGATGGTCCAGGCCGGCGCTCGTCAACGAGGACAATGAAACGACAAGATATTCCGCTACCGGGAAGCCAAACCCTGAAGTTATCGTTCCACAAAATGCGGACGTAGCAGATGACGACAACGAGGCCGACCTTGTTGCTGCGGGGTGGGTACCGTCTTTAGACTATGACCCTACCATACACAATTATATTGCTACCCGTACAGGGTCTTCTTTAAACTGGACCGTATGGAAGGTGGAGCGGATCACGCCACAGGAAACGGACATTACCAAGAGGGTGTATAAACTGTTCCCCAGGTTGGTGGATTATGACGACCCATTATGGGTAAATGAACACCGACCAGTAGGATCGGACCCGTCCAACCAACGATGGCTGAGGGAAATACAGCCAGAAACAAGCTTTATGGTGAACTTTGTGTCGGAAGCAGTTTTTTATGCCGACAACACCATTAAGCAAGACTGGTCAGCGCCGGTGCCATTCACTTCACAACTAACCTACCAGGACTACATATCGATACACCCCGATGACAGCGATGCCATTGATGCCACACGTGAAATCGATGATACAATCATCCGTAGGCTGACGGGCGGCGTGGAAACCAGAGACCCGGAAAAGCTATGGCTGAGGGCACAATTGTTTTTGGGCAACAATGATGTGTTGGCAGGAGAAGAAATAGAGGCGACCTACCAGTGGTACAAGATATTTGATGATGGTGAGTTTTTAACTGTTCCAGAAGATTTAGGGACAAATCGCGACATACAGGTTCTTCATAGTGACATTACTGGAAGAGCAATATTCAGGGTTGAGGTCACCATTGAAGATGCTGACGGCTTTAACGACATACAATCTGCTATTGACGAGGGGGTGATTGACGGGCCACCGCTGTTTGTGGAAGAAATCAGCATCAAAGACCAGGTAGATGGCAGAGACGGGAGGACGCTTTCCGCACACCCCACACAGCCGTATTTTATCCGGGCAGGTGAGGGCTCTGGTGTAGTTCTTTTGCCAAACACGATCATTATACGGGCAGAAGTGGACAACGCCATAAAAGCAAATGTGGAGTGGTATTATCTCGACGGAGATGACCCGACAACTGATACGTGGGTAGAAATAACAGCCACAACGAACTCAGACAGTAGCGCCCCCAAACATCTGTACAAGAATGCCAACAATGATTTGGTGCTTGTAGGAGGCGAAGAAATTACCGCTACGGATATATTTGACCTTGTCGGCAACGACGTGTATTTCAAAGCGGAGATACCTGCCGTAGGGATACTCCCGGTTTTGCAAGATTGGGTGATGGTATCCCGGCGGGAACAGGCTGATTTAGCGGCGGGGGAAAGTGCTTTCGATGTACATGTGGAAAACCCGTTTCATTTGGTACGGGTAGATGGACTAAAGGATCCGATTGAAGGCCAGCTTGATGATATTGACTCACGGATTGAAGTCCGTAAGGGTAGCTCTGTAAGGCCGTGGGACGACTACACTATTGATGTAGTGTCTGTGAGCGGTGTATTTACCGATACCAACGGGGTGCTGATAGGTAATGACGCGGGGAATAAAAGAATCATCACTATCGACGAAGATTTGATTGGCTGGGACAACACCAAAGAGAAGGGCTTCGTGGTATTGGACGTTACACTCGGTACAGAGACAAAACGAGTGTACATAGGTATTGGCACCACCGTTGAACCGGAAGGCTTCACAGGGCTTAACATCATCTCTGATAGGGCGACATTTAATTTTGATTACAGTCCGGGTGGAAGAAACGACATAGAACTCACTGCGCTACTCACCCGCCATACGGAAGACGGGAACGAGCCTGTTGCGGGGTTTAATTACGAGTGGGTTGTGGTTCAGGGCAGGTATAAAGGCGTGGGTGCAGGCAACGTTATTTCTGATGTGGATGCTGTTGATGAGGTTTTAACGGTAAGTCACGAGGATTTAGACGGCAGCGCGGTATATGGGTGTTATGCGTACCTGACAAAAACAGGCAGCAGCTACAACGCCCCTTTTTATTATGATGAGGTAAGGATCAACGACGTGCCCGACAATAGCACGAAGCTGCTATTTAACAACAACGACCACACCAACCAACCACCTTTACCGGTAAACCATTTTGACAGCTACCCCAATAATACAGCGGGACTGAACAGTTGGTACAAGGTAGAAACATCCAACTCAAAATGGTATGCACAGAGCCATGACGGAGGAACAACATGGAGAGGCCCATTTAAGATAAACCCCGCATCCGGGGTAGCTATACCCGGTGAGGACGGAGAGGACGGTCAGGACGGGGCCGATGGCGCTAATGGGGGCCTGTACTCATGGGAAGGGACAGAGACGATCCCGTTTAACACCAGCATAACAGGGGCCAGGGTACACGTGCTTGGGAAAGTGCAAACCACGGAGCTGGGAGGACTGTGGGTGGCAATATATCACACGAACCTGCAAAACACAGCCAGGGTTGCCGTGGGCACAACTACCGGCAATGCTGTTGAATTGGGGCTGTTTAACGGCTCTTCCGGGCAAACCCAATGGAGGATATTCTGGTGTCCCGTGGAAAACATACCGTCATCCACCACTGATTTAAGGTTGTATATTTGGTCATCCACATTACAAAGTGGCACGCTGAGGAAAATTATTGTCCATGCCGCTCCAACAGGAATGAAGGGAGAAGATGGTTTGTCGGTAATCAGCGCTACCGTTATAAGCGGCCAAATTGTGCTGGGCATGAGTGACTTTTCGGTAATCACTGTTGGAGGCCGAGTACAGTTTGAGCCAGAGTTTCGGGTGACCTCTACCCACATACAAACAAAGTATAAGCACCAGTCAGCAGGGTTTTGGGCAAATGTTGTGGCTTTATCTACCATAACAGGGCTACAAGGCCCCAAAGGAGTGACAGATGGTGTAAGTAAACAGTTATTTTCCCATTACCGAAATCTTGGGGGGGTAGCCATTCCAAATGAGAACGCCGCATTCAACGTTTTCGTGGGCGGGGTAATAGACACGGGCAACACCTCCAACAAACTTCTGAAAATAGACTGTAGCGCCGCCGTTTACAATGATGCGGACGACTTTTTAGTGTTGAAAGTATTGCCCGTGACGAGCTTTATATCCGCGGGCAACAACTTTGTACACGCTCAAATCATGTCAGACTCTTTTCGCATCCGAGGTATAGCGAACGGCGTGTCGTCCGGGGCCCCGGCGCAGTATAGCATTACAGATTACTACTTCACAAACAGGAGGTACATACAACTTTATGTAAGCAAGAATCAACAAGGAAGTGCGGGATCGTTACGATTAATTTCCGCTTTTATGGAAGTTTCTATATTGGATTCCGCCAACCTCCAATTGTCCACAGGAATAAAGACACTCATATAGTCATGAACATCAATGAAGAAATAGTGAAATTCGTCATCTCCGCCCGGAATAAGATAGCTGAATACGGACAACGGAGGGTTGTGCTCATAGAGAACGGCCAGGAACGGACAAAAGAATATGAGGAACTAACCGATAAAACGGAGTTCCTTGACTGGGTCATCGACGCGGTGTACAACACCCGTTATAAAATTGTTGACGACAACATGAATCCGGTTACGAACTTCTTTGGTAAGACGGACGCCGAGATGATGAAAATGTTGTCTGATTGGCGATACCTCTTTCAGCTGGATGTTTACCCATATTCGGACATCGCCCTACACAACATGGTAGTTCAGTCCGAATCGTCTATATTTGAACAACAACCGTCCGGGTCTGGACTTCCGACAGAGGGGAGGGTGCCCAATTACATATTGACCATTGGTCAAGACGGAAACGCGTATTGGGCAGCGCCAACAGTTTACTTTGAAGTGATAAACTATTGATAAATGAGCTTATTCAAGTGGTTTAAAGGCACAAAATCAAACAAGCTCACCAATACGTTGGTGGTGCCGGAGGGGAATGTTGTGATTGCCCGGCTCCCGGATAACAGGTACCAGATGTTCATCACCGATGGCCAGAGGCAGATGCGTAATTTACCACAGCTCAGCCATGTATATCCTTTTGACCAACCCACAACGGTAAAGGTAGGGGGAATAAATGCGGGGAGTGTGCTTAAAGACCTCGATGTGGCCGACGTGTTGCAGCAAATATTGAGCGAATACCAGGCCGTGGTGCTAAATTCTTTTACGGTAAGTCCTTCTTCAAGGGAAATAGGACAGGCGTTGTCCGGGACTATCCAGGTGGTATGCAACGTCACGAATTTACAGAACGTAAACCCAGGGGCCTCTACGATCATATCATCGGGGCCGTCCCTGTTTTCAGAACAGCAGATAAACCCTGCCACACCCAACGTTATATCGGTAACAAGCCACACGAAAAATACCCCTGGAAATGTCACTATTACCGTGACAGTCAGGGGCATCAACGGAGAGTCAAGTGCAAGAAATGTGTCGTTACCATGGTTTGCTCCGATCGTGTTTGGTTCGCATCCGGATTTGACAATTGATACCCAAACACAATACAACCAACTCACAGGTAAAAAACTTCAGAACGCAAGGCAAAGCGTGAACAATTTCCCCGGTGGTGGTTATTCACATTTGCTGATCCCCAAGACCATAAGTATATCGGGGATTGGTTTTATAGACATAGATATTGCTACCGGAAACCCACTATTTACCTATGGGATGCAGCAGCAGACAGACAGAACGTTTAACAATGGATTTGTGGATGTAAATTTCTGGTATTTCAGGAGTACTAACTTTCAAAACGCCGCGACGCGGATGCAAGTAATATGAGCTTTCCTACCGTCACCGACTATATAAGGCCGAAAGACCCCAACAACGACACCTACGGCACCCACCATGAGCAGTATGGTATAGGTGGCACACGTAATACGATGACTGTGGCCGCCATGCACGCCATACCCGTGGAGAAGCGCCGCAGGCAGATGATTGTGTCCGTTTATTCCGATGGCGGGCAGCCTGCTTTGTATTGGTTGCTTTCCCCGGACAATACCGTGGCGAACCTGTCAAACAATGCCTTTTGGCAGAAAATACCATTAGGCACGTCTTTTCCTTCCGGCATCACCTTCAAGGGGCAATTCAGCGCAGTAACCTTGCTGAATGGTGAAAGCATGTTGATCAGGGACAATCCTTTGTCTCCGGTGGATGCGATGAACGGATGGTTCTACGTGTGTAATGAGGCGGGGACGGCAAATTTCGGCGGTGGCAACCAGGTGTTTAACCTGAACGATTGGGTGATATGGGATGGAGCCAGATGGAGGAGGCTTGCCCAGGTAAGTGCTTTGCAGTGGAACCTTATCACCGGGATACCGAACATCATACTTGACATAGCGTCAGGTGCTTTACAGATAGCCACCCAGGAGGATTTCCAGAGCCTACAAGAGCAGATCAACCAATTGGTGATACCGATAGTGGTTGATGCCATTTCGGAGGACACACCGGACGCTGTGGCCACTGTGGGGGCCATCATGGCTTATGTGTACTCGAAAGATGAACACGATCAGTCTTTGACTGGTTTGCTGAATACGATAACCAATACGCTCAACACTGAATATTACACTCAGACACAAGTCAATAGCATCATCGAAAACCTTCAGGAGCAGATACAACTTGCTTCGGATGGGATACAAGGGGAGTTTGATACGCTGACGGAAAGGGATAATGCGGATACGATAAACCCGGATGAACAATGGGCGGTGCTTCAGGATGGTAACGTGTACCGGTTCATCGGTACGCTGGGACAGAGTGGGGCAGAATATTGGGAGTTTGTCAGGAAATACATCTATTCGGATGATGACGAGGAGTTGGGAGGGGAAGACCCCTCAAGTGTGGTTCCGGCGAGTCAGCGGGCCACAAAGGTATATGTTGACACAAAGGTTGCCGAGGCGTCCGGCGTGTCAATCGGCGCTGGGAAAAGAGGGTATGACACAACAACCTCAGAACCCCCTTCAAGTGGACAATTAAGGTTAAATCATATTGATCCTAACCTCGCTACCGAAGCATACGCCCACGATTCTGACGGGACTACGGATTGGTCAAATTTATTAAATAAAGGGGATGCCGGGAGTATACTGAAAGTAGTTAAGGACGAAAGCAACTATTGGATGTTTGATATAACCGGAAAGACAGATGAGACCGGGTATGTAAAATACACCATTTCACCTTTAGTGATAGTTGGAACGATAGAGAATGAAGATGAGGTAACGATTGAGTTGGATGTTTCGGGGGCGGGCTATACACCATTTGGAACATTCCTGGGTGATTTACTAACAATAAATCAATCTGGCTCTTATTCAGATTACACTTTAGAGGCAAATTTATTAATAACTTTTGCAGAAAGTGGGCATGTAAATGGAAAGGTTGTTTTTGTAACCATACAGAGCGATGGATCCTATGCGTTGACGTTTATAAAACCATCGGGGTACAAGCTTTATTTACCAGAAGATTTTATGAACGGTGAAATTCTTCTGGAAGGAGATTATGTTTTCGGGTTTGCTTTTATCAATGGAACCATAAGGGTTAATTACTATAAAGTAACAGAAATAGAAGAGTTGTCACCCCTTGACACTCCAACTGGTTTTACGGCCACGCCTATAAACGACACTCAGATAAACCTTGTGTGGGATGATGTTGAAAATGAAGCGTCTTATATGTTAGAATGGTCGCCTAACGGAACAGATACATGGACGCAAATCGGAGGAACAATAGCTGCGAATAGCACTTCATATAATCATACGGGATTAACTGCAAGCACTCAATATTTTTATAGGCTTTCAGCAATTGCAAATCCAGTAGCACATCAAAATTCAGAGTATACTACTGCAAACGCTACAACCGAGGCGGAGGATGTTACAGCACCAATTTTAAGCGCTTTTGTTGTTCAAGACGCTAATCCTGATAGAGTATATTTTAGTAGTTCTGAAATAATCACGGGGACAACATACGGAGGGTTTACAATAGCTTCTCCATCGAGAACGATAACATCGCTATTTATCAATGCCGGACAAACAACAGGGCATTATTTTACTGTTTCTGCCGCTTTTATAGAGGCAGAAACACCTACTATTGCATATAGCGGAACTGGTTCAAATATAGAAGACTTGTCTTCGAACGCATTAGATGCATTCTCAGCGACAGAAATAACAAACAATGTTGAGATAAGCACATTATTAGCTTATTGGGATGCATCTGATAATTCAACCATAATTACACCAAATACGGTGGTGTCACAATGGATGGATAAGTCGGGGAATAATGAACATTTAGTAGAGTCTACGTTAGGTCTTAGGCCCACACATTCAGATGAAAATAATAATATAGTGTTTGCCGGTGTTCACCTTATTTCACGAAAACAATTAACAAGAACAACATCTTCATTTAATTTTCAACAAGGGGACGATTTCACGATAGTTATCAAAGGTTTGTCCTTTGATAATGTCGAAGGTACTTTTCGCATTCTGCATAACAGGAGCGCATTATCTGAGGGTTTAGATCATGGTATATCGTGTCAGCTTTCCGGTGACGGGAATACACTTATCTTCGCTCTTAAAGACGGAACAACAACCAATACGGCGAGTTTTGTATTAGGCACTACGTTTAAAGATGGCGTGGCAAGGGATTTTATATTTATAAATGAGTCTGGAGTTATGAAAATATATGACTCAACAAACACAAATGTAGGAACAAACGGCAGTACAAGTATTGGGACAATCACTTATGATGGGGTATTAAGAGTTGGCCACTCGTTTGAAAATAATTTACCGTTTAACGGGAAAATAGGGTACATAAAGATATTTAGTTCCGCATTAACTGAGGAACAAAGAAATGCAGAATTAGGGTTATGATAAATATTTTCACATCAATGGGAAGGAGGGAGCCTGACATGGTCGCAACGGGTGTGGTTTTTACAATAAACGGAAATGATAATAATTTAAACATTTTAGCAGTACCGTTTCAGGGATTGTATGCGCCGTCATGTTGGTATGATAATGGCCGAACATATTTTGCGCATAGAAAAAGTCATGTTGGTGGTATTGATGGCAGGGCGGGGATTGTTCAATATTATCAAGGAGAAGTTACAAATCAATTTATGCCAAATGGGCCAAGTTCGCTTGATTATCACGATAACCCCGTGATAACGACTGATGGGGCGGGAAAAATATATTTATTTCACGAACAACATGATTTGGACAAAAGTGATATTTGGGTAAACACAACTCCTTACGATATAACGACCTTTGAATATCAGCAATTGAGTCCTCTTATCGGAGATTATCCCAAGTTGTTTAAAATAAATAACACTTCATTCTTCACAATCGGAAGAAGAGGTTTGCCAAATTTAAGAATTACCCCTTACGATGGTGTGAATTTCGGAACCCCCGTACAGGCGACTGCCGCAGCGATAGAAGGGGCTAATTATCGTCATTATGCACACGGAATGTTAAATGGGTTTACAACCCAAGACGGGTGGTTTCATCTCAGGTTTATGAAGCGCGTCTTCATAGAAGAGTCACATTATAAGAAATTCTACCACGTAAAGATAAGCCCTGATGATATATACAGGTGGTATAATATCGACGAAACATATAGTAGAAAAGTAGATACAGAGGGACATTTAACAGAAACTTTATTGGATGCGCATTATAAGTTTGCTGATAATGAAACATCAGGTGTAGGCCCCGGTGGTGCGGGAATTGTGAACGGACGAATTGTGAAACAAATTAATGTGATAGAAAATCAACTTAGAATGTATACCTATCAAAACGGATGGTCTTACAATACAAATTCAGACATTTCCGAAAAGGTAAGGGCGATTATGAAAAGCGGTAACAAATATTATAGCGTCGGAATAGATGGGAGCGATTTAAATTTATATGAAACAAATCTTAATAATATTTTTAAATTCAAACAAAAACTAATCACAAGCAGCACAGGATTATCCGCACAAGTAAGTGTTCCGTTTAATTTTGATGAAATCCCGAAAGGGGGGAAGTTTGCATTATTCGCAAGTGGATTTAAAAATGGTAATACTAACGTCGCGAACGGAGCGGAACAAAACGATCTTCATATAATCGAGATGATAAAATGACCTTTTGCAACCAAATATCGACTAAAATAGTCCCCAAACCGGTCAACCCTCAGTTTAAGGTTTTGATTATTTGTGAGAAGCAAATAAAGCAGATATGATCAAAAACATAAAGATAAAAATCTCTGCAAAGTACCCATCTGAGGTCAGCAGATTCTTAACCGAAGCTTATCAAAAGAATTTGATAACGCTTAACGAAGACGGTGGATACCGGGTAAGACCTAATGGCGGTAGAAAGAAAACAGAGATTTCAAATTGTGAAAGACAGGAAAACCGCCGCGCTTATGTTAGAAAATTACTCACTAAGCGAATCCCGGAAGAGGCTCAAGATCACAAAAAAGTAATTCAAGACTTACTTAAATAAACATGAAAACACTCTTAAACTCGATTTTGATCATTTTGTTGACATCAACAATATGCTCTGCTCAGAGGTATCTGCAGATAACAGACAGCACGATTTTGGACAGAAGCACAAAAATGCTTAATCCATCTCCTGATGCATGGAAACAAGACATAGGGATTCTTTTTGATAAGTATGGATTTTTGAAGCTACAAACAACAGCGCAACCGAATAGCGGCAAGATGTTTCAAAACGAAACAAAAGTTGGATATGCTATCGAAAAAAACGCTACTGATATACTGGAAATACATGGGTACGTTGCTTTTCTTAACCAGTGGATAGGAAAAGCATTTGGAGTTTATGGAACACACACACCACAAGGGGATGTTTTGAAAGGTAAGATAGTCCCACGTGGAAATCACACGCTAACTTACAACTCCCCATATCTTTACTATTCAGGCACATGGGAAGGGGGGTCAGGATGCAATTGCAAATATTCAAATGATGTGAATAGTTATATACATTTGATTTTCTCCGGTACCGGAGTTAAGGTGTACGGAGAGAAAATGCGAACACACGGAATAGCAAAACTCACTTTGGATGGTAATGAAGTAGAGATAGATCAGTATCAGGATAGGGACGGCTCTCCCGTTGAATTACTTTACGAGATTACTGACCTGGAAGATAAACAGCACGTTTTGAAAATAGCCCCTACGGGGCAAAAGAATCCGGCAGCTACAAATGCCTGGCTTGTTATTAAGAAAATTGAAGTAGAGAACAAGCCTCCCGTTGTGGTTCAGATAGTTAATAATTGTGATACAGTTTTCAATAAAGTTGATCCTTCATACACCTTAAAGTCAAAGCATAATGAATTTCACAAAGCACTTGAAAGCGCTATTGAAAACGGAGGCAAAACATTGGTTAGAAAAGGCCAATATGAAGTTTACACGAAAGAAAACGAAGTGATAATTATTCAACCTAATTTCGAAATCAAATAGTCATGGCAAAAAAACAAACCACGAGCAGACCTGTCAAGGGCGGGAAAACTCAAACATCAAGTCAACCAACATCACCAGGCGGACCAGCACCTAAGAATCCGTGAGTAAACATGCCCACATCTACTTGTTGATGCTGTCGTTGGCTGTCTACGATAGGATTTTTATCGTAGAGGGGTGGAGCGTCTACCTGAACTCTTTCTGGTTTATTGTGGTGTATGCGTATATAGGATACACCATGTTTACTTCCATAACCCCGAATGTAAGTATGGCGGGAAAAATATCATTATACACCTTTATCCTTGTTATTCTTTGTAGAATTATTTTAAATTTAGTCGCAAGTTTGAGTCCTACATTTAATATGGCAGAATCCATCGTAAATGACTGGCATATCGATGTGGCTACTTGGATAATCGTAATAGTGGTACATTTATTTGCTGGTATAATCAAATGGAAATAGTGAAAAAAGTTATCGCAGCCATATTTGTGTTCGGTTTTGGTTCCGTCCTGTTTGTTGTGGTAATAGGTACTCTTCAAAAAATGGGGCTTGTGTCCGAGGCCGTGCCGTTAGACTGGCACATCACCTTTGGACTTATCGGTGGGGTGATCCTGTCATCTATACGGTTGCTGATACACCTCAGAAACAAAGATTCCATCCAGATTACGGGCATCAAAACCAGCATAGAAAGTCTCGACAAGAAGTTTGATGATAAAATAGATTCCAGAAAGGACAAGGACAAAGAGCAAGACGATCGCATCGCAAATACAGAAACAGAGATTAGATTACTAAAAAAAGAGATGGAGGGAGTTAAAAAGGAGGTACATGAATTTAAGATTCAGCTCAACTCGCGGTTTGACGACTTAAAACAGTTCATATCGGACATCATGTCTCGACAAAAATAGTCCTTCGGCGGGCAGGTTATTCTGATTTTTTTCTACATTTATCCCAACAATACGTTGCCCCATGTTTATAGATACGCTTTTCAAGTTCATAGACTTTATGCGCCCGGAAGGGCAGAGTGGGTTCATTACCCCTGAGAGAAAGCAGGAGGCGTTGAACTACGCTCAGTTTGAAAAGTTCAATAAAGAGAAAGTATTGTACGGTCTTGACCAGGACGTTACAGACCGTTTGAGGCGTTTTGAGCGCCGTAGTGAGCTTACCGCTCAGTCATCAACAATATTCGCTGTCCCTGACAATTATGGCCGTGCCGTGTCTTTTGCACACAAGCAGGAGGATGGCGCTGAGGTGTCCGGCAAGATCATTCCACATGGCCGGTGGGCGGACGCAAAGCGTTCCAGGATCAAGCGGCCCACGCTTGAATACCCGGTCATGGTCATACGGAATACAATTGAGGTGGCCCCTGTTGGGGTTGTGCCGGTTTTGTATTACCTGAAAATGCCGGACAAGGTGGTATACAACTATACCGTTATTGATGACGTCACCATTCAATTCAGCCAGTCGGGATCAACAGACATAGAGTGGCCAGAGGCCGAGCACCCGGAGATATTGAGCAAAACGCTGCAATACCTGGGGGTACCGCTGAAAGATGACTGGTTGTTGCAGTTTGAACGATTTAAAGCAGAGCAGAGAGATGCCGGATTATAGCAAAATGACCACCTTCATGACGATGGCCGAACAGGTCATTGACCTCATCAGCAAGGGAGAGAAACCCGCTGATTCCCCATTAGACGAAAGGGTAATTGTGAGGTGGCTGAGGCAGTCTGCACAAAGGCGCATAGGCGGGTCGATAGCTGCCGTGTGGGCCAACGGGGAAAGGGTTACCGACCACAACTACATCGCCACATTTAATGACGTAGAGGTCAAGGTAGATGAGGCCACAAAAGACAATTATTGTGACCTGCCGTATTTCGGGCACATATTCCTTTTCAACAACGCCCACATACAAAGGGTAGCTCCAAAGAAGGTTTCCGGGGGCTATGGGGCGGCGATGATCCCAATAAGCCCGCATGAGATGGATATTTACGGGCCATTGGATGCCGGGTACCTGGAGGGGCAGTGGTCGTATGAGCCGGACAGATTCAAAATACGTTTCCATAAAAGAATGGGGAAAACACTAAAAGAAGTGGGGATAAACCACGTACAGATTAAGGCGCTTTCTGTTGACCCTAATTCTGTTGGAGACAACGATCCCATACCGGTATCTCAGGAGCTGGAGATGGACATTATTATGGATGTGGTGAATATTTTTGGGCAAGGCCAGGAAATAGAGGCCGACATGTTAACAAACGCGAATCCAAATGTGAGTAAGGTCAAACCTCAAACAGCACAACGATGACCCTCGATCACTTGATAAGAACATATATTGGCAATACGGGCAACAATACCCTGCACGGGTACATCCAATACCTGCATTGGGCCATACAGGGATTAAAGCAGGCCAAGATAAACCTGGGATACGATGTCAATACTGTTAAATTGGAGATTGACTTCAAGAAACAGTCACAGTTGCCAAACGACTACCTGAAATGGACATCCATGAGCGTCCTTTCCGGGGACAGGCTCATCAACATGGTGTATGACGAGAGCATCATCGACCCCTCCTTTGATGAAAGAGAGCCCTACTCTTCAGTGAGCCATCTGGAAGTAGAAGACGAGTTCGGTTTCCTCGTGTCCATGATTCGATCGGAGAACATAGAGACTGTGCGCGGCCAGGGGAAAGGATACTTTATGATTGACACCAAGGCAGAGGTCGTTCAGTTTGATGCGAGGCTCGATATAGACGCCGCCTACATGACGTATGTGTCCAACAAATTTAAACCCAATTCTGAGACAGAGATACACCCCTTTGTGGCCGATATGCTGATAGACTACATACATTGGCAAAAAGCCAGGTACTCCAGGCAATACGGGGAAGCCTCTATGGAAACCCGGCTTCGTAAGCAGGAATATCTTAACAAATTAGACATGGCCGTGGCCAACTTCATGAACCTTCATGTGGAGCTTTTCATTGATATTATGAACCGTAGCACCTCGTTAGCGCCTATCAGAAACCTTTGATGCCGACGATTAAGTATTGCTTTTTTGAAAAAAACCGTACATTAGTATCAAATTACTTGATATGGATGTCGGATATTATGATATAAAGACACTCTTCAAAGACCGTTCCTTCATGTTTCTTGAAGGAAACCAGCAAGTCAATCCATTCGGGTTCAGGAACGAACCAGAAGTAGATGAGTTCAATGATATTATTGGGGTAGCCTACAAAGACGAGTGGGGAAACCCACACTGTCCTGTTTTTAAAGGAACCACAAAACCCGGATTATATTGGTTGGGGCAGGACAGGATGGGCCATAAAGATGGGACATTCATACTGGAGCACAACAAGCAATTTATAGACTGCTGGCAGGTAGGGAAACATAAGGACTACCCGGCTATCCAACAGAAAGGCTTTGGAATATTCACCGGGTGGAGGGACAACAACAAGGATGGACAGCTTGACTACTCAGGGAAAATATATACCGATGTAACGGGACTGAATGGCCACACCACTTCTTTTATCAATAAGATAGACAAGGTGGGGGCTTACTCTGCTGGATGCCAGGTTATCCAGTTCGAACCGGATTTTCAGATATGGTATTCTGTATTGAGGGTTCATAGCCGCGTGCATGGGAATTCGCTTAACTATGCTTTATTCAAACTTTAACATACGAAATCATTAAAAAACGAATCAACATTCTTTTGTTCTGCCTTATGGCTTTGTTTCTGATCATCCCGGTCGTGTCCCCTGCCCAGGGTGAGGGTGGTGCCGGATCGGACACTGTGAACATCATCAGCTACATTTTGAACGCTGTATTGGCCGCCGTTTCTTTCTTTGTGAACAACGCGAAGGAGAAAGCGAAGGAAGGCTTGGTGAAGGCCGAGTCGAAAGCAGAACAAGCCGCATCGTGGGCGAAGAACAAAACCGACATCGCTGTGTCTATCCTGAATAAGGTGGAGGCCAGTCTGAAAGATGACAAAGTAACGCCAGAAGAGATTAAGTCTATCGTGGATACCGGTAAAGAGCTTTTGAGTAAGTAAGCTGGGTTTTACATAGTTGGGTTTGCCCTGGCGGTACCGTCAGGGCTTTTTAATACAAAACACATGAAGAGAGATAAGTCTGCCACCATATTTATGTATTCGCTGGGTACGGTGATCGTAGTTGGTTTTTTTGTGATCCTATACCTGCTGGTGATGAACATTGTCCCTGAAAGCAACCGGGAAGTGCTCAATATCCTTTTGGGGGCGCTGGTAGGGTCGTTTGGAAGTATTGTTCAATACTTTTACGGATCATCACAAGGATCGCGTGAAAAGACAGACTTAATGTCCGATAAAAAAGAAAAACTATGAGATGGGACTTGTTGGCCTTACCGATAGTAGCTGTCGTGTTGGGCATCATTGTGATTAAATACGCGAAACCACAGTCAAGGCTGCCTATTTACATCTTTTGGGCTATATGCCTGGTATTTGTGATTTACTGGATAATCACAGGGGAGATATGGTAGCCTACCTGATCATTACCACGTTCTTGTTGGGTGTGCTTATCTTGGAAGCCTACGTAGTTGATCCGTGGTTTTGGAGTAGAGGCAGATCAGACAAGCCGTGGTCAACCCTATTGTATGTAGGAGCCATACTTTTGGTCAGCTTGATAGAGTTTGCTACAATCGGCACATGTTGGCCTATCCTGTATGGGTTTTGTGCCAGGGCTGCATTTGATCCCATCTTGAATACCTCAAGAGGATTGAGTATATGTTACCACCCGGACACCAACTGGTATGAAAGGTTTTGGCGGCGATTTGGGTGTGAGGCCGAACTTGCTTTGCGAGTTCTATGGTTTACTTCTGGTTTAATTATTCGGTTCATAATATTTTGAGATGCCAAAATGGGGATTATTGTTGATCATCGCGCTATTCGGAGCAATAGTGTACGTGTACGCCACTCAACGGGCGCAGAATAAGGCGTTGAGGGAACAAATGCAGGAGCGGATCACCGCCATGCAAACACGAATGGACAGCGTGGTTGCGGAAACCGACAGCACATTTGCCGCATACCGCCTCCACAACACCACAGAGGCCGCCAGATTAAAAAAAATGGACTCAGCTATACTTGGGTATCAAAACGACATAAGGTCGCTTAAAACGTCTGTAAACGCTTTAAAACGAGAACGCAATGAAATACAAAGTCAACTGGATAGCCTCACTGCTGCTATTAGCCTGCCTGAGCTATAATTCCTATTCACAGTCCTACATCGCCAAACACTACCGTGGAGACGATATTCCGTTGGACAGCTTTGCCGTGATGGACCTTGCCACGTATTCCGGGATCAGGAAAGGGGCGGCCCTGTACGATCAGCTTTCAAAGGCCGATAAGGGCATCATTGCTTACCAGGATTCCATACTTACTGCTTTCGGGAATATGGCTGAGGCCAACAATTTAAAGATGGAGTTATTGATGGAGGGGATAGCCCGTAGGGACTCTACTATTGAATCTCTTTATCAAGGATTTATTGAGGTCAAAGAAATCAACGTAGAGGCCCTGGGGTACTTGGAAGAGTTGAATAAATCCAATAAGAAGAAATTCATATTGTTTGATGAACGGTTTCTATTGGGTGTTGGGGTCGGGGCGCTTGGGCTGCTTTTTTTGAAGTGACGTTTTCATTTTTTGAAACCGTTCTATGACGTTTGGTTTCCATATTTTACCTACTTCGTCAAGTGAATAAAAATCACCCACCGTGCCATGATACCTAATATCTTTCTTTAGTTTAAGCTTTATTAATATCCTATCAACAAACGACAGTCGGTGTATTTTTATCCTCCGGCTTTCTGGCAGATGAAACTGTAATTTTTGATGGGCGTCATAAAAAAACTCTCCATCAACAACGTGTATCGTTCCTGTCTCATCAAAACTCATTGCCGGAAAAACAAACCCGCTATGCATCGGATATATCCACTTTATTTTTATGAGACCGTCCTCACCTAATAACTCACCCGTCAGCCCGGCAATAGCGTCCTGACAGCATCCTCTTTTCCAATTCATTAAGTCTGTTGATGAGAAGAAAGCTATGTATCCCGGAGTCAACTGCCCATCCTCACCCTTATTACACCCTTTCAGACATGCCTCCATCAAAATAAAGTAATTGATAATATCCCCGATCTTTTCATCCACAAGGCTATGTGAGGGGTATATCCCCTTGTCCACGTTATCAAGAATATCAAGGTATGAGATGAAATGTTTCATCATAAAACCATGAAGCACCCTCTCCCTTGTTTGCCCGGTAATTTGGGCGCCACGATTGAAGTTGTGGAGCCTGTCTTTATCTGAAGCGTATTCTTTTGCTTTGGCGGTCAAAACATCCCTGATCTTCTGACAGCGCTCATTGACTATTTGTTCGAATTCTTTAGCGTTCATCTGTATTGGTTTTTCTTAATAATCTACCTATAACTGTTTTTTTCTCTCCATCGAAGTCAACGAGCATGAGCCCGTTCCTTCCCCGGATACACTTACCGTCTTCTCTACGTACAGCACTGCACTCCCGGCCTTTCAGCTCAGGAGATGTGAGACGGTCGCCTAAATACCGATATTCGCTCATTTTGGGAATTGTCTGATTTGTAGGTGTTCCGGCCACTCTTCCATATTACCGCCATGCCTATCTTTTAGCCCCATTTCTTTTGCTAAATGGGTGCCTAATTGCTTAACAAAAACAGGCACCCCTTCTTTCTGAGACCGGCGAATGATTAACTCAATCCATTCCAGTTTACACGGCCTATATCTGTATTTACCCCTATCGTTTCCGCTTTCGCCACCGACAATTACCCAGTGAATGAACTCTTTACTGATCATCAATGGAACCCTTGAATGAAGAGGTTCAATGCTTAAAAACCTTGTTTTTGCAGGAGTATCACACAAATGGAAATATCTTTCCAAAAAAGCATCTGTAGAACCCACACTGGTTCCGAGCCACACATTGTCCCATCCATCCCCCCAATCTTCAGGAAGGTGTTTAATCATTCTTTCCGGGCGTTTGGTGAGAATTTGAAAAGTATGATGAGGACATTTTCTTATGATGTCCCACATTTCATGCCTGAATGGATCAATATCTTTATGGAAAACATCTGTAAGCGAAGAGGTGAATATCCGTGAAGGCTCTTTTATCTTCAACGGGGTGTTAAAAACAGTCTTTGTTTTTCGCACACGATATGGGTCATATCTGGTTTTATCCATACTATCCCTATACATATAGCAAAATTTACAATCCTCATCCACTTTAGTGCATCCGACGGCGACATTCCAAGTGGCGTCCGTCCACTGTATTTTACTGTTTTGAGCCATAATTTTCTGTTAATGTTAAAACAAGTCACTCACCGTCACGTCCAGGAAATCTGATATTATATACAAATCAGATACCGTCGTGTCCGCCCATTTTTTATTTGGATCAATACCCATACTTTTCAGGTCTTTCATTTTGATGATCCAGGTGTCTTTTAAGTATTCAAATAGCGTCATGGTCAAACCGTTTTAAGTTCAACTTCATTCTCAATTTCTTCCACAGCAAGGCGTACCCATTTAATGAATGCCCTTTCGACAAACATCTTGTCCCCGCGTTTCCTCAAATATTTGTCTTTGAGGCTCATCTTGTTTGCATCCTTTACCAGGTTCCACGCCAACTTGAATACAGTTGTGGGAGATCCCTGTAACACCCATTGCCGGATTTTATACCGGAATATCTTTTCGTCTGGCTCTGACCCGTAAAACACAAATATCCGGGTTCGTAGTCTTTCTATCTCGGTCATGTTTGTTCTTCAAATATCGAAAGTACACTTATGTCTTTTATGGGCCTTATCACAATCTCTACCCTCGGCCTATTGCTATACTGCTTTAGGGTTTGACCAGCGCAAATCACACTGTCATCTTTCCAGTATATTTTATTGAGTGAATCCATGTAGAACTTCCTCAAATTATCTACGTCAGGCTTTGACGTATGCCATTTGGGCGCTGACGGTTTTAGAACATTTGCATTCTTGCCAGTCCCATAGTGTCCTTTCGGCCTGGAGAAATAGAAGGCCATATCCACAGACAGGGGAACATCAAAAGGCTCTTTCGGCCTTTGGTTTTGAACCGTAAGCAGGAAATTCTGCTTCTCACTTTTGGACGGGTCGTAGTTGGTGATAAAGTCAAGGCCCTTTTTTGATTTTATCTTGGCATGTCGGTGCCTCTTTTGGGCTTTCGGGTCGCCGTATATAGTAAGGGTTATTGTGTCACTCATAAAAACTTTATTTTGTTTGATTGTACTTCTGAATATGATTTCCAGCCTAATTCTGTGAATTCTGTTGAGTAAGGTTCTCCGCGCGGTATGATTGGCTGCCAAAACTGATCACAAAACAACCTATAATGCCAAACATCGTTCCTTTTCCCCGCTACACTGTGTGGTGGCTCAATCCATAATTTGCGTTTATGCTCCCCGAATAGTCCGGTAAGGATTTTCTCTAAAGCATTCTTGTTTTTCCCTGACTTAAACGAAACCGATAAGTGGTAGCACCTTTCATAATCTGGGTTCTTTTTCCATCCACACGAATGAGCACCAACATCCCGTGTAAAAATTAAACTACACTCATATTTCATGATCAGCCAGTGGCATGATATAAAGTAGTCGTCAGGGTGTTTCCCATCGAAATAACCCTTGTCTGCTACCGCCTTTATTCTCCGTAGTGCCCCGGAGATCACCTCTTCCCTCAGTATGGTTTTCATGCGTACTCTATTTGATTAATGATTTTTTGCGGTATTTTCACAAACCTGACCTGCCCACTCCACGGGAAAGGCTTTATGGGCCGGACGTTTTCATACACATGGCAGAACAGACCCTCATAATAATGGGCAAAGCACTTGTCCTCGTCTTCTTTCGTCATCGGATATGAATCTACAATCTTACCGACAGCAATAGCAATCCCTGACCGGGCCTTTGTATAGGCCATGTAGTCCTTACCCAACACTTCAGCTATCCTGTCCATCTGCTCAAAGCGGGAGATGCTGTGAACCTGGTACTGCTTAAACGCCCTGCCTCCTGAACAAATCAATACCCACCCCCTGTAATGGGTGTTCCATGTGCGGGTCTCAACCTTACCGTGAAGCATAAGGTCGGCGTAAGGTTGTTTGATGGTCAAAGCGAATATCTCCTGGTCAGAAGTGAATAATTCTGTTTTTTTAGTTTCCATGTTATTCATACTTAGCGTTTTTAAGGGCTTGTTTGATATTTTTAACAGCTTCAGACTCATCAGTACACCCGATGTTAATTAAGCATTCCAGGGTGTCTTGTAGCACCTCATACATCTCTTCAATGGCCCTAATATTAAACCCCTTGTTTGTTAAGTTCCCGGCTGTGATTACAACGTTGGCATTTTCAGAAGTATCGCCTATACAATCTTTCCAAATTGCTGCGATGTCCCATTCTTCACCATCTTCATCTTTTGTTACGATCGGATATGCTTCAAGTGTATCTATAATGCCATTAGAAAAGTCTTGGCCAATAGACCATTCTCCCGGTGGAATATTTGGTTTTTTCATAATCCTTCACCCTAATATTTTACGTAACCACATTTTTGTTTCCTCGGTGATGAACGACTGGTCAAACATCCAGTAAGCAAAGGACGGGAACATCCTGACTGACTTCCCCTTGTCTCTGCCAAAATTGTACACATACACGCCTTTGTCATCCATCACTATCTTGCCGGCCAAGTCCACAGCGCCTTCCTTGCGTGAGTTCTTCGCTATTTCCTCAATAGTAGTCCCGATCACATCGCCATGCTGTTCCACCATAACCTCAAATATCTCTTTCGTTGCTACTATGTCAGCCTCAGCTCCGTGTGCTCCCTCCAGGTCTTTGCCGCAGAAAAACTTATAGGCTGAAGTAAGTGTCCGGGGGAGGATTTTAGAGAACAACTCCAAAGGATCAATGATTTCTGTCTCATACATGGTGTGCGCGACAGAGGCCCTTTCAAATTCTTTGGCCAACATCGGAATGTCAAAGTTGATGCCGTTGTAGGCGGCCAGCGAACATCCGTCCATAAACCCCCATACCGACTTGGCGACACTTGGGAATGTGGGCTCATCTTTCACGTCTTCGTTGGAGATGCCATGCACTTCAGTTGCCCCCGGCGATATTGGTATCCCCGGATTTAGCCTCCTGGTTTTAATCTCTGTTTTCCCGTCGGGAAATACTTTCAACATCGACAGTTCTACTATCCTGTCTGATTCCGGGTTTACGCCAGTCGATTCTATATCGAAGAATACGATTGGCTTTTTCATGTTTAATTTGTCCATAATCTATTTTTCGTTTTTAATTCGTTATTGCGGTCACACTCAACGTTAGCCCTCAATAAGGGACATCGTTTTTAAACATGTTCGTTTGTGTGACCGGCGGAGGAATTGAAGGTGATGCTAAGTCCATAAACTTAGTGAGCTTATCCACAAACCTTATGTTCTTCCGGTGCAGGGCCCCGTGCCGATGTTTGGCTATCTCAAATTGCGCCACCCCAACCAAACTGTTCCCCGCATCATCTTGCAGAATATTGTAGTACTCAGGCCGATACAAAAAAGCCACTATATCCGCATCATTCTCAAAGTTACCGCTTTCCCGGAGGTCGGATAACTGTGGCCGTTTGTCTGCCCTGGTTTCCACGGCCCTGGATAGCTGGCATAAAGTAATCACGGGAACCCGTAGGTCTTTGGCCAACGCCTTTAATCCCCTGCTTATAATCCCCAATTCAAGGTCCCTGTTTTTCACTGATTTTTCTCCACTGGTCATTAGCTGCGCATAATCCACAATAATCAACCCTATACCCTCTTTTGCTTTGAGCCTCATGGCTTTCGCGCGTAGCTCCAGTATAGATAGTGCCGGCGTGTCGTCAATAAATATGGGGGCGCTATCAAGCTTATCTTTTGCGTTTGATAGAGCCGTCCACTCATGCCCTTGTATTTTGCCGTGTTTAATCCTGGAAGAGTCTATCTCCGACTCTATGGACAACAGTCTGTTGAATAACTGCTCGGAGGTCATCTCAAGAGAAAATATGGCCACCCCTTTTTTAAAGTTAACTGCTGTGTTCCTGGCAAACGTGAGGGATAGGGCAGTATTATGAGTCACAATAAAATCATCAGTTAGATATAAATGGTCATCGGAATCAACCATTATACACCTACAGTCATGGTCTCCTTCGTACCTAATAGATTCTATAAATTTATTGAACGGCCTTTCTCGCGGCTTAAACTTCGATATGTTCTTATTGGAATTAAAGGGTAAAATATCAGACGGCAATGCGATGTTGATTCTATAGTAATCTTTGGTGTGCGTCCTAACTCCGTTTTTCAAGTAATTTCCACTTAGTTTTTTGAAATTTGCGTTTCCACCAAGGCTTGCTACCAAATACGTTATGTCATCTTTAAGCCTCCGGCTGACGGTAGAAAACTCTATGTTTGATTGCCCTTTTGTCACAAATCCATCAGTATCTAAAAGGCCTCTCAATAAATCAATACGATCCTCTACGCACGAATGAAGATAAGGGTGTGGAATAAATTTTTCATCTGAAACCGAACTATACAATCCAAGAGATTGCAGTTGTATGGCTGTTTCACTTAAATACGGGCCTAATTTTCTCTTTATTAGCCTATAATCAATCTTAGTGGATTTTACTAACACCTCTCCATCAGGTATTAGTTCCGAACATCTTTCAACTATATCAGCCTCTGGGTTGCTGATTACAATTGAGCGCTTATTTAAGCATCCATCACCTATTAAAACACCTAACAAATAAGGTTTTACAGGCAAATATTTTTTATCAAATTCGACCGGATCACAATACGGAACACAATAATTTAGGCGATTATCAGACCCTACTCTAAGCTGTTTTTTAATTTGACTTAACTCCATAACAGATCCCGGAAGGCCAACTCTCCTATCTTGCCTGCTTTGCACAAACCACAAGTGCTCGTCGCATGAGTGTGTAAAGGTGTTGTCGCTAAATGTTATTTTGTATATTGGTTTTTTGCCCTGGTCAAAAACCCCAACGACTTTTGTCTTTTTTCCAAGCCTATTGAAAACAATATCGCCTACCTGGACATCTCCCATCATCTTATATCCGTTTTCAGTGACCACTTTTGACCAAAACGGCTGCGCTTTTCCCATGCCGGGCCGGGCTGCAATAATAATCAAATCACCGTCTTGCCATCCATGCGTAACTTGGTCAATAGACAATATCCCGCAGGGCACACCCGTAATATCTTGCTTTTGTTGGGCTTTATGGGCTATGTCCTTAAAATATCTATCAGAAACACTTGAAACATGCTCTACTTGCTTTTTGTGTGATTCTTGATGAATGCCTATGATAGTCTTTTCGGCCACTTCCATCAATTCAAAAACATCCACGGTGTCGTCATACCCTTTTTGCTGAAGGGTGGAGCCGGCTTCTATTAGTGATCGTTTTATGCTCTTCTCCAGGATGATCCTGGCGTGTTGCTCGATGTTGGCTGCTGAATGTACTTTGTCGGTTAATTCTAAAATATGGTACGTCCCCCCAATGAGGTCTAATGTGTTGGTTTTCTTGAGTTGGTCTGTTACCGTTAAAATGTCGATGGGTTCAGATTTTCCATACAAAGTCGTAATAGCTGAATAGATGAGTTTATTGGCGTCTTTGTAGAAATGCTCTGGCTTTAAAATATCAGCCACCATCCCAAAGGCCCCGCTCTCAAGCATCAAAGCCCCTATTACTGCCTCTTCCACGTCTACGGCCTGTGGTGGTAGTTTGCTAAAATGCTCGGTGTGTTGAGTTTGTTCCATTAATATTCTTTCATTGAAACTGAGATGGGAGATTGTCGGTATTCCTCTTTATACCACTTTTGGATCAACACCATGTTCAGACTACGGTAATTATCTCCATAATACCCCTGTCGCCCCTTTTTGATGACGGTCAATACCTTTTCCAGTTTATCCCGGCCAAACACTTCCTCTATGTCGGAAACCAATATGGATATTCTGTCGGCGGACATGGGGACATCCATTGCTAAAGCATATTTCGACACAGAACTTATCAACACCTCTTTATCAGAGTTTGTCAAAGTATTCTGAACCTTTTGCCCTTGAGACGATGTCTTGGACAACTGATTGTTTTGTTCTTGATCCATTTTTGATTTGGCTTAATATTGAATTCAATTTTGAGGCGAACACCTTTAAATCTAAAGCTGCCGTCTGCATCCATTCCTCTAAATCGTGCCAGTGGTTTAACACATACTCAAAAGCATCTACCGGGTTTGAACCTTTTTCTTTACTTCTGGCTTCAAAATAAGTGACAAGGGCTTTCATAGATTTGCCTTGCACTCCATTCATGACGGGTTTGGGTAACCCTTGTTTCTCAAAAAAATTGAACCACTTCTCTATAAATAATTTATAATTCCCATTTGAGGGCGTGATTTTATGCTTTGTATAGTTATTCTGTACCCCGCCAAGAATAACATTGTGGTGATTATTGATCGGCTTGTCATGAACAACATGTTCAACATCAATAAACTGTCCCTTACTGTCAACTTTTTGTGTTGATACAATATATCCCTTTTTCACCAACTCTTCCCACGCTTTATCTATCCTCGCCCTACCTTCAGGGAACATCTTGTATAGTTTGTTTTTGTTGATGGGGGTCAAGTTATGATGGGTGCCTAAAAGACACGTCATTAATCCTATTGCCGTAAGGCTTAGTCCCTGTTCTCTAATCTCGTTTGGAATTACCGTATAGTTTCCTGAGTGCTTTGATTTCTGAATCATACAATAAAAAACCCGACAGTAGGAGATGTCGGGCTGTTAAGGTTTTGGAATCCTTATCGAATTCTATCACCCTCTCCTACAAAAGTAATAGAATTTGCTTTATCAAATGTAAACAATAGTTGTCAAATTCAAAATGCAGGAGCGCCAATACAGCGCCCCCGCACATCAATCAACACAGCCTCTTTACTCAACAGCCGCTAATTCCTGTGGGGCTGCAAAAAGCTCCAACTGTACCGTCTTGCCGTGCCCGTTGACGTACCGTGCCACCTCCGCCTTGAGCGCGTCAATATGATCGCGAAGCATGTCAGCGAACTCATACGGGCATTCGGCCTGGTTGTAGTTGTTCAGCTGGCCATTCATGTTCACCGCTTTTCCATACCGGGTCTTACGGGTTCCGCATAAGGTGAGCACCTCGTTGTTGGACCCTGAGATCACGAACTTGGTGCAGCTCATGTTTTTCAACACGACGTGCTTTTCCAGAAGGGCGTCGACCTCATCAAAGTCTTCCCTGGACATCTTTCCTTCATCTATGCACTCTGTCAGCATAGCGAAGTGCAGCGTCAGTGGCTCGAAGGCATCGATGAGGCTGTCTGCGGCAGGATAACCACCCACCATCAGGAAATCGCCTACATTGACCGCCTCACCGTCGATTACGGATAGCTGCCGGTACTCTACATTTAGCAGGTTACCCGGCTTGATTTTTACTTTTTGAATTTCAATCATGATTTTTATTGTTAAGCATTTCGAAATGGGCAATAAATTTAGTCTTTTGGGAACAACTTGTCGATTTCTTTGTTCATGAAGTTTTGAACTTCTTCCAGTCGCGAGTTCACCTCTTTAACAAGGTCAGTGACCGCCGTATTAGTGGCAAGGTCAAAAGGAACCACAATATGCATACTTGCTGAGGAATCCCTTAAAAACTCCTCGGTTTTTTTTGCCTCTTTGACATAAAAGGTAACAGTGTCGTCAGGGATACCTTGGTATCCAAGAGGCTCTTCCGATTCTACTGTCTCGTTGCGGGTCTTGTCTTTTTCAAGTTCCATCAACTGTTTTCTCAGCTTTTCATTCTCCGCTTGTTGTTTAGCCAATTCAGACTCTTTGAGTAAGATGTGAGACCTCTCCGGTATCTCGGACTCAATGATGTTGTTGATGTGGATAACCACCCCATTATAATAGTCCTCGAAATCCGGTACCACGGCGTTCTCCATCTCTTTAGCGAGCTTTTTGAGGGCGGATGTAGTTGTGCACTCCCTGACCTTTTGTCTCCATGCTTCTACGTAAGCCACGGACTCTTCCTGGAGCTTTCTTTTACGCTCTTCCTCAGCCAATCGCTTTTCTTCTTTGATCCGGTTTTGTTCAGCTTCGATTTCTTTGATTTGGGAGTCTATATGCTCTTCCGCCGGGAGTATGATGGAAATGTATTTATCTCCTTTGTCCTCAATCTTTTTCTTCACTTCATTCAGGATGGCTTTCTTTTCCTTCACGATGTTCTGAATGTTGTAGCGTTCGTTCCTGAGTGCAAGCCTCGCTTTCTTACCGGCATCAAATGATGCTTTCTCTTCGGTTACCACCAGGTTGGCGTAGTCTTTTGCCAGTTGGTGTAGCTCTTGTTCTTTTAT
The DNA here is from genome assembly GCA_964444895.1 of uncultured Roseivirgaceae bacterium. Lineage (GTDB taxonomy): Bacteria > Bacteroidota > Bacteroidia > Cytophagales > Cyclobacteriaceae > CAJXNP01. The sequence goes on along the minus strand of CAYUJK010000001.1, from coordinate 3,580 downwards.
CCCATCGAAGTCCAGGGATATTACTTCGGTTTCCTTTGATACTGCCGGAAACATCTCTTCTTTCATTTCAGCCTGGCTCTCTACGGCCTGCTGTGCTAAGTTTTTCTTTGCCATATTATTTTTTTATTTGCCTGAAGTTAAATTATTCCATAACCGAAATGCCGCAGGAACATGATATACGGACGTGATTGTTTGTTTCTGCCACAATAAACAACAGTTGTCCTCCGCACACGGGACACTTTAGTTTGCCTTTTCTTTCGCCAGTCTTTTGAAAATATTCTTTGACAAGCATAAGCGCCTTAATCGACCCTGATGCTGATTTGGTCATCCTATCAACCTCATCCTTTGCCTCTTCCTCTGACGGAAACGTTGCTTTTTCACATGATCCTCCGGTAAAAAGGACTTCCTTCAAACAAGGGAATCTATATGGTTTTGACGATTTATCTACAACTTCATCGTATGCTATACCTGCATTACAGGTTTTGTTGACATAAATACCTGTAAAGTGGACGCACTGGTTTAATACTTGATCTTCTAATGATTTCATATTTGATTCAATAATTTATCCGACACATAAAGCCTTGCCTCACCATTCTTATTCTCTTTGTAGGAAAAGTATGAGCTTGTGTCCTCCGGTATCTCAGCTCGGTTATACCCACCGAGGGACCTGATCAACCCGTGCTGGCTTTTGGCCTTCTCGTTGGCGTACTTCTTTTCCATATTCAGGTTTTCCTTATATTTCATAAGTATCTCCCACTGCTCCTGGGTGATCTCCATTACCGAATCATCAGCCCGTGGTATGATCATTTTTTTGATAAACTCATGCTCCACGCCCGTCCCCGTAAACTCCGGCTCTAAAGACTGCAATACCCCTACCGGGGAATTACCCTTTAACTCTTCTTTAGCCTCCTTCCACTCAGCCGGCATAAAGTCCTCGTGAACGCCGTAATAGCTCTCTACCCCGTATTTTATTTTTATGTTTCTGGCTTCCTGTACTTTTGACCAAAAGTCATACGTGGATTCTATGATGAAATCAAACCACTCTTTATCCGGGGTTACCGTGTGTACGTGAAACCATTTTCCGTCTATGAAGATGCACACGTCCACATATTCCCATCCGGTGATGATCAATATGGTCATTACCTGGATAATGAAGCTGGGGCTGATTTTGTTGACGTACTTACCGGCATCAATAGAATTAGTGAACTTAGCCTCTACACCGTACCTCTTTTTACCTTTGTAACCAAAGGCATCGGGGGATCCAAATAGCCACGGGTACTTCCTGTTGACCACATACGCCTGCCTACGCACCACGCGGTTGAATTTCAGCCCTTTGGTGCGATTAATAAACACGTGGACAGGGTCATCATTGGTTTTGTCGAAATGTCTGTACAGACCGATCATATGAGGCTCATGGAAATGTCCGGATTCAGTGTGGATGTTGCCCATGAAGGGGGGTACGGGTTCGCCTATTTTCTCCATGAAAGTTTTCACGCCGGACACGTAGGTTTCCTGGGCCAATGGCTCGGAGTAGATGGAGCACACCGATGGCGCTTCGGAAGAACCTATTCCCCTCATTCGGAACTGGTACCACTTAGGGGTGTGGGGCTTGATGTAGATTTCTTTATAACTCATGTTTTAAGAAGTCAATTTGTCGTAGTATTCAAACACCTCTTTTAGTTGTGATTCGTCCTGAATTGAATGTGTCCACCAGTCTCCATTTTCATCAGGTGTTTTTTCTTCTTTATCCGCCCATCTATGGTCAATCACATCAACGTAAAATGTCTTGGGTGTAAATGGAAATTCTTTAATGTACTGAGTGCTCCCAATATTCTCACCATTATGGGTTACACTTCCATTTCCGGTAAATCGACCGCCAATATTTCCATCAAAAACAATAGCATCAATGAAGTATGCTTGTCCATCTTTACCATTTTTGAAAACACGGCTATCTCTGTTATTTTGAAACATCGGTTTTCCATCGTTAATAGTAGAAATATCTGTCCATTCATCATCTTCGCCAGTAAGCGGGGCAAGTGTTTCAAACATCATCAGTTTTTTTACCGCCTGTGAAATAGCAGAAGCGGTATATGGTGCTGAACCACCACTTTGTCCTGACCTGCCAAACGCTTCGCATAAGGCAATTATCTCATCAGAAAATGGAGTTACAATAGCATCAGGAGTTGTTTTTGCGAGTATCTCCAATTCTCGTTTCGCATGTGATTTTGTGTTTGTCATGTCCTGGATAATTTTAATTTTGATATATGGGTGTTAGATTTCTCTATAACTCATTTCTTTGATTTCGTTTCTTCCTTAGAACTTGGGACGCTAACATCCCCGTTTTCGTAGAGCCTGTCTATTATGAGTTGCCCGTAAGCCACCATATCAGCCAGCTTATCTGCTTCGAGCTTTCCATCATTAAACAATGTCGCAATCTCAACCATCTGTTTATCGGAAGGCGGGGTGAACCTAATGCCGGGCACGGAAGGTTGATTCACTGCTTTCGTTAATGCTTCTATTTTTTCCAATACGCCACTTATCGATTCGATTATCTCTATTTCTGACCTAAGCTCTTCAATTGGGTTTCTGCCATAGTTGTCGCAAAAGTTACGCTTCGATGCGCGCCAACGCCATTCTTCTATATCGATTCTTCTATTGAAATTCTGTCTGTCCAGCCACACAATCCATTCAACACAAACCTCTGGTATAAAATGGTTTTTCACTATTCTCCCTAATGCTTTCGCGAGTTCTGTTTTGAGTGTTGGCTCTTCAGAGCAAGACAAGTCCCACTCGTTCAGTTCTGCTAATATTGCTTTTTCAATCTTGTTCATATTGTTTCTTTGTTGGTCCATGTCTTTGGAAAACAAAAGCACATGCATTCCGATGTCTGTGGTGTAAATAGTTTGATTTCAGTTAATTACAGTATGGTTGTACATATATGAGTTATAGCCAATTATATAGAAAGATTCCGTAGAATAAAATCTTCCGTTATATCTTGACCTTTTTCAGCGTGTTTAATTAAATGGTCTATTGGAATGTGCGTGTCGTTGTTTGATATAGGCGTAAAGCCAAAACCATCACCTTGTAAGAAATCACACTCTCCTTCAACACCTGTAAAATCCTCTATTAATGATGCTATTGTTTGCTTAGCAATAGACAATTTAGTTTCCAGCAACTCTGCTTTTTTGTTAGCTTTCTTTAGCTCTGTTATTTGTTTGTTTGTAAGTATCATAATTGGTAAAATAACTGGCTATAACAAGCAATATAAAACAGTTGCCAGAAACTGCATCTATATTGTGAAACGTCTTATTAGGCAACCGTTTCATATTGCCGACCGTTAGCGGTCATTGCTTCCGACACGCTTCAATTATATCGTGTGGCTCTTTACCAAGTTCTTTCAATCGTTGTATTTCATTATGCAGTCCATCTATTCCAGAGGTGTTGAAAACGCCACACAAGTAGGCAAAATCAACTTCACGTTCCGAGAAACGCAACGAACCGCTAACAGCAAATAAATCCAATAGTTGGTTTGCTGTTTCACCAATACAATTTTCTCCGTTCTGCATCTTTAGCAGTAAAT